>JAIRTS010000074.1 GCA_031254795.1 Treponema sp. | reverse complement strand
AACTGGCTTCTTTGCGAGGGCTATATGTGGCTGGCTTTTGACAACCGCGCGTTCGATAGACCCCGCAACATTGAAGAAACAATACGCGATCTTACCGGAAGCGTATACGCGGAGCGCTTCTGGAAAGAATTCAGGAAGCGCTATATCGCCCGCGCGGACATTCTGCGCATGGCGGAGCTCGGCTACAATTCAGTGCGGATTCCGATCAACTGGCGGATTCTTATGGAAGACGAGCCGGGCGAGGTTCTTTTTAAAGAAGACGGCTTTCGTCTGCTCGAAGACTGCGTAAACTGGTGCGAGGAAGCCGGCGTTTACGCGATCTTGGATATGCACGGCGCTCCCGGCGGCCAGACCGGAGATAACATAGACGATTCGCGGGACAACCTTCCGCGCCTTTTAATGGATAAAGACTACTGGGACAAAGGCATTGCCTTGTGGGAAGAGCTTGCGCGGCGTTATAAAGGGCGGTGGATAGTGGGCGCGTACGACCTGTTGAACGAGCCTATCCGCACGGTGCGTTACGATTATCCCGACATCGACTGGGCGCTTCCGGCTCTGATTCGATTCTATGAAGAAGCTGTGGCCGCAATCAGGAAGATCGATCCGGATCACCTGATTTCAATAGAAGGCCATCATTGGGCGACCGATCCGGCTGTTTTTTTCAAGAAATACGACGACAACATGCTTATCCATTTTCACCGGTACGGATGCCCGCCCGACATTTCCGCATACCAGACCTTTACCGCGCTTCGGGAAAAATACAATGTACCGCTGTGGCTGGGTGAAAGCGGGGAGAACAGCAGCGAGTGGTACGCGGCATTGTATCCCCTTGCCTTCAACCTCGGCATAGGGGTAAATGTGTGGCCCTGGAAGAAAATGCAATGCGCCACCTCCCCGTATTCGGTAAAAAAGCCGGAGCATTGGGACGCGCTTCTCGCCTACACCACAGGCGGGGCGAAACCGTCAAAGACCGAAGCCGAGGCTATGCTTGACGAATACCTTGAGAACATGAAACTGGAAAACTGCGTTGAAAATCCGGCGGTTACAAACGCGGTATTCCGCCGCGTTCCCTGTTCCCTGCGCGCCACAGACTTTGACCAGGTTCCCGGCAAGGGCGTTTCTTTCAGCGGCATACGGGAAGAACCCTGTTTCTTTGGGTACCAACGGGACTCGGGCATGGCTATCCGCGTTGAAAAAGGAAAAGACCCTTTGCGGGAAACCGGCTGGGACCGCTGGGGCATCTTCGGCCTGGAACTGACACGCGGGGAATTCGCCGTTTATTCCCTCTACAACGTGGAAGCGGGAAGTGCGCTGCGCCTCTTTCTGACGGACGCGGAGGGGGCGCGGCTTTGTATAGAACAAGACGGAAAACGGATCGCGGCTTTTGATATACACACGCGGTCCGAAGAGCCGCTTATTATTCCGCTTAATGCGGCGCTGGAAAGCCGGATTGCGGTGCGTATGGAACAAGGAACGGCGATTTTGCTCGAACTTGAGGCGACGCCGGCTGGGATGACTGCGCGGGAGGACGATCAGCGCGTGTGACGGTATTTCAAAGGAAGCCTCGCTTTCTGTAAATTCACTGTTTTGGGACGGCTACACGCGGGCTTACGGCGCGTCAGGCGATCTGCAAGCCCGCGCTTTCCTCGATATTGTCAACAGCCTAATCATCATTGTTGAGACACGACATGAAACGCCGCGACCCCTTGACATTTTTTCACTTTTGGATATACTAATAGAACTGTTTCAAAATACGAGATCGCGCTTCGTGGTTGGCTGTGGAACAGACAAGGTTGCAAAAACCTCTTTGTCCATCTTGAGATGGACTATTTTATCCATAAGGAGGGTTGCTTATGAATCAGTATGAACTGACGGTTATTTTTCCATTAGAGGAAGACCTACATAAAGCAGGCCGTGAACAACTGCTGAATGATCTTGGCGCAAACGGCGTGGAGATTGAGAAAACAGATGAGCTGGGCGATAAAGATCTTGCATATGAAGTAAAAAAAAGACGCCGCGGTAAATATGCGCTTTTCACGATTAAACTTGCACCTGAAAAACAAGCTACGCTGGATCGTGTATTCAAGCTCAATGAGAATCTTTTGAAATACTTCTTTATAAGAATAAGATAGGAGCGCCGAATGGCTGATATAAACCATGTGGTCTTAGTGGGAAGATTAACTCGTGACGCCGAACTCAAGTACACTGCCAATGGTCAGGCTGTATGTAAATTTTCCATTGCGGTAAACCGGCGCAAGAAGTCCGGCGAACAGTGGGTTGAGGAAGCGAACTTTTTTGATATAGTGGTGTGGGGCAGGCAAGGCGAGGCGCTCAACCAGTATTTGGTCAAGGGAAAGCTCATCGGGGTTGATGGAGAACTTCGTCAGGATCGCTGGGAGCAGGACGGACAGAATCGCTCAAAGATTGAGATCATAGCGAATAATTTGCAGCTTCTGGGAGGGGGCGCGTCGAGTCAATCAGGAAACGGCGCGTCAGGCGGCGCGTCTTATGGCGAACGCAAAAACGATAGCGCCTACCATGACCACGCGCGTTCCACACATTCATCTTCGGAAGACCATTCCTTCTCTCAAGGCGGGGATGGTTTTTCTGATGATATTCCATTCTAACGGCGTCACTAAAACGCCATTACAGCGGTTTTCCCAAAATTTCAGTAGGTTTATGGGAGAAAAAGGGGTTCAAACCGCTTTTTAAACTGAAGAAGGAGCATTATATGGCTGATGAAAAATATAACGATAGAGACGCGGCGAGTGAGAGAACTCCGCGTGATGTACGGGACAGGGGTGATGATGGACGTGACGGCGATGACTGGCGCGGGGGCAAGGGCGGAAAAGTCTTTTTCAAAAAAAAAGTCTGTAGATTCTGCAACCAGAAGCTCAAAATAGACTACAAAGACGCCGATGTTTTGCGTCGTTTCATCACCGAGCGGGGAAAAATTCTGCCGCGCCGCATTACCGGCACGTGCGCGAAACATCAACGCGCGCTCGCTGTGGCGATTAAACGCGCCCGGATGATTGCATTGCTTCCTTTTGTCGCGGAATAATGTGCCGAAAGACGGATTGGGACAAAACGCAGTTGTGTTAGCCTTTCCTCTGATGAGCGCGATTATTTCCGTCGCGTTCTTTCAGATGGGCGGGTTTTTTAGTCTTCTTTTTCTTGTGCCATTGGGCGCTTTCGCGTATGGCAACAGTACAAAGATGGCGTGGCTCGCGTGCGCGGCGGCGATTGCAGGAAACGCGCTTGTTTTTCTTGCGTCGCTTATGGCATTCCATGACAACCAAGTCATTGATTGGGGTGTTTTTGCGTGGAAGTGTGGAAGCGTAGCTCTTATTTTGTTGTTGTGGACATGGATCACATCCCCGTTGCCGCAAACACATGGTTTTTCTACCGCAAACCGGATTGTGGTCAGTGGAACGGCTGTTTTTATACTGTTTTTGCTTGATATTTTCAGAGATTATCCGGCGTTTTTACAGCATATGGAAAATATTGTGAAAAATGCGCTTGACTTTACGATGGAAACTGGAATAGCCGAAATCGCGTTTGACTCGCAAGATGTCCCGCACGTTATAAACGCAACGATTTCTTTCATCTTAAACGGCGCGGGACTAGCCGTAATGATTTTGTTTTTTGCGGTGAACAGGCAGGTGAGCGTCCTGTTGGCCCGGCTTGGCAAGCCAGTAAAGACATCTCGTTTGGCGGATTACTATGTGGAAGGCTGGCTTGTTTGGCTCTTGATTTTCGCCCTTCTGGGAGCGGTGTTTTTCAGAAAAACCGGCATACCGGCAATGGAGGTAGTCGCGTGGAACATAGCAACCGTTTGCCTCTTTTTATATACGGCGCAAGGGTTGGGCATTGTTTCTTATTATTTGTCAAAAATGGCGCGCTCTCCCATTACGCGATTGTTTCAGGTTTTGTTGGCTGTGATTGTTATTATAAGCCCGGCCATTAATCTATTTGCGTGTGGAGGACTGCTTGTCTTGGGCATCGCCGAAAATTGGGCGCGGCTTAGAAACAAAGATGAGCCGCCCTGCTCTGAAAGATGAGGCGTCTTGCAACCGCCGGCGTTCATTGGGCGGCCAAACCGCGTTTGCGTAACCACACACCGCATGGCGCCATTGGTCGCTGGACTACTGTGAATAATGGACCGTCGTCTACTCCGATGACGTAAACCGGGCGCGTTCCGGTTTTTTGTCCCAAGAGATCCTCAACAATGAGAGATTCTCCATCCCTTGAGTATTCGAGGGAACTATTTTTACACCGGAAACTCCACGCCGGCGCGCCAAGCGCGTCAGTTGCGCATAGGGTTTCCAAAAGGAGCTTGTATGAAGGTTATTTTGAACAAAGACCTCGCCACACTCGGCGAGGAAGGTGATGTACGAGACGTCGCCCGCGGTTATTTCAGAAACTATCTTTTCCCGCGAGGCATAGCGGTACCCTATAACGACAAGACGGCCAAGATTTTCGAAGCCCGAAAAGATGAGATCGCGGCGAGAAAAGCCGAAAAGCGCAAAGACGCGGCGAGTCTTAAAGAAAAATTGGAGGCGTTGAATCTTCTTTTGACCATGCCCGCAGGCCCGAACGGAAAACTGTATGGCGCGGTGACGAGCCAAACCATCGCCGAAGAGCTTGCCAAACAGGGCTTCCAGTTTGAGCGGAAACGCATTGAGCTTCCCGGCAACAGCTTTAAAAGCGTGGGGAAATACAAAATCGCAATTAGGCTCTATGAGGGAGCCGCAGCCGAGATTCCGCTGGCGGTAGATGCGCAGGCGGTGGAAACAAAATCTCATGCCCCCACAGCAACCGACAAAAGGCGGCGCAGACGCGACGAGCGGCGCGTTGAGGAGGAAGTTGCGGTTGAAACCAAGCCTGAACAGGAGTCGTCCCCTGAACCCGCGCATGAGGAACAGAACGCGCAGGCTTAACAGCGTGGCGGGCTGAACAAAACGACGTTGGGTGAGACCGTAGAGCATGGCGGCATTAAAAGATAAAATTCCACCGCATGACGATACTGCGGAGCAGGCGACGCTTGGAGCGGCGCTTCTTGACGCGGAAGCTATAGCTGTAGCGATTCAGTACCTTCGTCCCGATGATTTTTACTCAAACGCCAATAAAGCCATCTACGAGGCCGTTCTGGGACTGTTTAACAAGGGCGTCAAGGCGGACATTTTAACCATTACCAGCGAGCTGAAGCAAAACGGCAAACTTGAAGAAGCGGGCGGAGCCGCGTACGTCGCGTCCCTGACCAATGTGGTGCCTACGAGCGCAAACGCCGAGTACTACGCGCAAACGGTGCAGAATTACTCCCTGCGCCGCGCCATGCAACGGGTGTCCAACGAGAACATAGCCCAATCGTTTGATGAATCGCTTGAGCCGCGGGCAATATTAGAGGAAATCCAGCAAAAACTTTTTGATTTAAGCGACAACCGGCAGGCGTTCAAGGCCAAAAGCGTACGAGAACTGCTTCCCAATGTAATAGCCGCCCTTGAACGCATACAGGCCGCAAAGAAAGAATTCACCGGCATCCCTTCGGGGTTTGACGAACTTGACAAGTTGACATCCGGGTTTCAGCCCTCTGAGTTTATCATTATCGGAGCGCGGCCTTCCGTGGGAAAAACGGCGCTTGCCTTGACTATGGCGTCGTACATTTCCATACAAAAGCACATCCCAACGGCGTTTTTCTCTTTAGAGATGTCCGACATGTCCCTCATGCTCCGCCTTATCTCAAGCGAAGCCAAAATAAACAGCAATAAGCTGAGAACCGGCTACTTTCCAAACAGCGATTTTATTAAAATTCAAGAGGCAGCCGGACGGCTTTACGACGCGCCTCTGTACCTTGTGGATATGCCGAACATGAAGCTGCTGGATTTACGCGCCCACGCGCGACGGCTTCGAGCGCAACAGAAAGTGGCGATCATTTTTATCGACTACTTGGGGCTTATCAACGTGGAGAATTTCCGCGTCCCTCGTTTTGAACAAATAGCCGAAGTTTCCCGTTCACTCAAAAGCCTCGCCCGTGAGCTCGATATTCCGATTGTGGCGTTGTCCCAGCTTACCCGCGCCGCAGAGGGCGAAAAACCAAACCTGTCAAGTTTGAGAGATTCCGGTTCCATTGAGCAGGACGCCGATGTCGTGATGTTTTTGCACAGGGAGCGGGAATACGAGAAAAAAAAGGAAGGCGGCGTTAATGACAGCGGCGGCGCGAGCAATGAGGGGGAAAAGAAAGAAGGGACAACGAGTCTTATTTTAGCGAAACAGAGAAACGGGCCTGTCGGCACCGTTCAACTGACATTTTTATCGGATTACACAAAATTTACCAATCTTTCAAAAGAAAGACCATAATTTTCTTCTACAAAATAACAAGGGAGAACAGGAAGATAAGGAAAAAAAATGGCGTTTATTGACGATTATAACCTTGAAAACCTAAAAAACGAAGCTGAACGGCTGGTGTTTGATGAAATTAACATGCAAGTCGAGAGCTTTCCGGAAGGCGAGATATGTACGTGCAACGAGTGCGTCATCGACATAGCCGCAATAGCGTTGAATGCGGTGAAACCTTTTTACCGCCATTCGCTTCTCGGCACACTGTACGCTTTAGAAGCACTCAACATCGACGAGGAATATGCGGAGAACATACGCACTGCCGTCACTCAGGCAATTGAGAAGGTCAGAAACAATCCCTCTCATAGCTGAGACTGTTCCAAAACGTGAACTACATTTGCGAACTATGGTCGGGGTAGTTTTGGAACAGCCTTAGTTGAGTCAATCATACTTGACCCGTATTATCAGTGGCGCATTTTCCGTCTTTTGCTCAAGCGTCCATTCGTCTTTGTAGAGACGGAATTGGGCTGACAGGAAACCTGTTTGCGGGTCGTGCCATGAAATAACGCCGTCCGTGTCAACAGAGACAAAAAAATTCCCGCCATCAACCAGATGGACGGGAAAACCGCCTTTCCGCTCAAGCGCGGCGTACGCCTCATTGCCGCCAATCATCACCGCCCATCCGTCCAAAAGAGTGGACGCCACTGTCCCGCCGGTTTCCGCGAGGGCAAAGGCAAGGTTTTCACCATGCGTTTCCATCAAAACCGGAGATTGAGCGGTGTTCGACATATCAAGCCTGATTAAAATCGTCTTCCGCTCTCCCTTCTCATGTGAGACAACCCCGCCATACACAGCGCCGCTTGCGGAGCGGTAGACCCGCGCCCCTACCATTGCGGGATAGGCAAGCGGAACGGTCTCGCCAGTGGCAAGATTCACCTTTAAGAAGGGCGCTATGCCATCTCCCCGGCCTACGATGAGGTTTCTATCGTCAAGGAAGGTCGCGTCCAGAGACCCTGCCGAGGAGAACGAGAACACGCTCTTATTCGTTTCAAGCGAAAGCGCTGTTATTTCCCCCACAGAATCCAAAAAGAGCGCCTTTCCATTAAAGGTCGTGACGGCGCGCAGAGGAAATTTACCTTGATAGGACAATTCCACATCGTTTCCATCAATGGTCAGATAATGCGGTTTTCTCCCGTCTTCGCTCCATAAAATAAACCCGCCTTCCGCATCCGAGATGCGGGTAAAATCAGTCGCGCCAAACGAGACGCCTTTTTCGGGAAGAAGCGTCCAGTCCAACGGCATGACGGCAAAGGAGCCATTCACCAGAAAAACGATGGAGTCATCGCCTTTTACAACGGCAAGTTCCTTTGCCACAAGCGGATTTTTAACGGCAAGCTCCAGCGAAACCCCATTTTTGTTGAAAATCCGTACATTCCCGTCAGCGGCGCCGAACGCCACGCCTTGTTGAAGCGCGGTCAGGCTTTCAACACGGAATTGCGAATCAATAATCGAAAGATCCTGTTTGGCTTCAATTTTTCTTCGACTATTAATCGTAAAGAAATAAATTGTCTGAACAACCGCGCCATTTGCGCCATCTTCCGAAATGCAGATAAAATCCTGCGAATCGCTTTGTACGACGTATACGGAACCGTTCGTAATACGGGGATCGTAATCAAGAGTTTTTCCGGTAACTGCGTCGACCACAAACAAGCCCTTCGCTCCAGATGAATCGCCTCCAATGCCGGCGATAAACCGGTTGTTTCCAAACAGAATGGGTGTTTGCAAACCGGCGACCGTTCCGCATTGCTGTATTTCCTGCTTCTGCGCTAAATTCCAGTACGAAATCACTCCAGATGGCATGTAGGAAACCATGGACGTCTCCGACTTGCCGGTCGCCGCAAGGGTTGCGCCGCCGGCTATATCGGGAATCGTATAGAGGAGTTCGCCGGTGTCACCGTCAAGACATACGGTTCCGGTACGGTCTGATTTAGCCACAATAAGAAACCCTCCCGCTCCCGAATAGGCGATGAACGCGGGTTCCGCATTAAAATCCATGGAAAACAGACGCTCTTTGGTCCCATAATCCCAAGTCGAAACACGACGCCGCTTGCCGTCGCTTTCTATCACGGCAAGCCGCCGCTTTTCAGGATGCAAACACATCGCTTTTAATGGAAGCTCGCTTATCTGAAACCGCTCCTCTACGGCTCTGCGTTGCAAATTCCAAAATCCCAGAAAACCATCCTCCCCTGCCGTAATGACGCGGTTGCCATCATAGGCAATGGTTCGTATGGCACCCCGGTGTCCGCCGGAAACCTGAAAGAAATCCTGCGCGTTCATAGACATTGACGCGCACGAGGAAAACAGGAAAACGTATAGCGCTAAACATCTCATTCACCACCTCTCTTTTCAGGAGCCTCTAAAAACGCGAACCTGTGGTTCGACAGTTTTTAGAGGTTTTCTTATTTTGGAGCGGCAGGAAACTCAACCGGAGTTTCCCGCGCTTCCCTTTATTTGAACAAAATCATGAGATCCCTTTCTTTGACGCGCTCTATGCGGACTCTTGCAGTGGCCATATAACTCGCGTGTTACTCGCGTAGCGCGCGTCTTGGAACCGCCTCAAATTTATAAACGAACAAGGTACAAAACATCGCCAAATACGGCGAACAACATCAAGGCGAAAATCAGTACAACGCCGACTGTTTGAAAAATCGAGATAAATTTGGGGTTCAAAGGGCCTCGTTTGAAAATTTCAATAATAAAGATCGCGATAAGTCCGCCGTCCAACACGGGCAAAGGCAGGAGGTTCATGACGCACAGGGCAATGGAGATGAGGCACAAAAAATCCGCCATATTGCGGATTCCGTCCGCAAAACTGGCGCTAAACCCGGCGGTCGCCACATCGCCCAGCATGTAGGTGATGCGAACCGGCCCGGAAACCGCCTGCGTAAGATCAATGCCCTTGAAGAGCAGGGCGAAACTTTTAACCGACACGGCGAGCGTCTTCCACGCCTCGCTCAACCCCTTGCTGATCGCGGCGAAGGGAGAAAGCCTCGGCGTCCGGTACTCAAGCATTTGAAAACTAAATCCAAGATCCGCGCCCTCGTCAGAGTAGACAGGCTGCAACTCGGTTCGCGCTGTCACGCCGTCCCGTTCAAAGTCAACGGCAAGCGTTTGTGGGTGCTCCTGCAAAACCGGTATCATCGCCACGGAATATGCGATGTCCCTTCCATTAATCTTGAGGATGCGGTCGCCCTGTTTAAGACCCGCAACTTCGGCGGGACTCGCCTGCGTCACTTCATTTACAACCGGATCGAGCCAATAGTAGACGCCAATGGTCCCGGCGCCGGTGTTTTCATCAAGATTCGGCGTTATAGACATATCTTGAATGGAACCGCCGCGCTCCACTTTGAGGGAAAGGGTCTTCTCCGGATTGGTCGCGATCTTCTCCCGTATATCGCCAAACGTCTCAACAGGCGCTCCGTCAATCGCAATGATGCGGTCGCCGCTTTCAAGTCCGGCGGCGTTCGCCGGAAACGCCATTGCTTCGCCAACAACATCCGACGCCAGCACAATGCGGTTTTCCACGGACAATGTTGTGAATCCAACGCCCCAAATAATCGAAAAAACAAGCGCGGCGAAGACAAGATTGAAAAATGGACCAGCAAAGGCCACCATGATGCGCTGCCACGGCTTCGCGCCAAAAAAGGTTCCTTTTATCGGAGAAATCGCGCTTTGGTTGTTTTTATAGGCTTCCTCAAACTCATTTTCCCCGCGCATTTTGCAGTAACCGCCCAATGGAAACATGCCAAGCCGGTATTCAACGGCGCCGATTTGCTTTTTAAGGATAGGTTTGCCCCAGCCAATGGAAAAGGCTTCTACGTCAATGCCCGTCAGCCGCGCCGCTATAAAATGCCCCAACTCATGGACAATAACGACTATGCCTAATCCAACAAGCCCCAACAGTATTTTTAATACAAACATATCCATAATATACCACGATTCCGCGAGTATGACAAGGACTGGAAGCGAAAACCAAAAGACGATAGCGCGATATGTCGCGTCACACGCGTCGTCTATGTTTCCGCGTTCTCTGTTCTCCTAGAATCCAACGCGCGCGCCCACCCAAACTTTGACGCCGTTGAGATCAAAGCTTTTGGCAAAGTCACGGGAACGCACGTCAACTCCAACATCCACCTCAATAACGCGGAAATTAAGCCCGATCATTAACCCATGCTTATAGACAAGCTCGTCGTACGCGGTGAATAGGCGCAACAGGAAAACCGGCGCGTTGAGTTCCGCAGTCAATGAATAGTTGAAATGCATCTTCTTATCAAGAGTATACGCCGCGGTCCAACCGATAGACGGTCTAACCACCACGATCTTCGTCCCAAAAGGTCTCATATTCGAGTACAGATCAAAACGCAGGGGACGCCTCACTTCTATTTTCCCTTCAACAGAATCAATTTGAATATCATCGCCGCTTGGCAGATTGAATAGATCGTCATCGCCGCTATTCAAGCCGCTCATCAGATCATCGGTGTCAATAATGGTCCATGGCTTGTCGCCCAGCGACGCGAAGGCGCGATGTCGCAATGTCGATGCGGCGAACGGGATGCTTCGGACGTTAAATCCCACAGTGAGCCAATCATGCTTGTCCTTGAATACATCGTATTCAGCGTTCAAAGACAGATCGAACCCTTTCGCGTTGAGCATGGACATATAGTCAACGCTATTCGGATCATCCATAAGCGCGTCAATGGAAAGTGGAGTATACATATCAAGACCGCCGTCTACAGAGAACGCCGCTTTATCCCGCTCCATGATTAGATTATAGGAAATGCCGTTCTTGGGAATGTACACCAAGGGGATGAACATAGAAGGGATGACGCTGATTTTGAGCTGTTTGTTTTTCAGAAACCGCGCGTGTATGTCGACTGCGGCTTCCGCATACACCGCGCCGTAAACGCTGAAGGTTCCGCTTGATGAGTGAAGATCTTTATTGCCTTCGGACAACAGGGTGAAAAAGGATTTTGGCGCCTCAAAACTCACATCGCCCATTGTGGAGACTGTTATGTCAAACCCCCAGTTCCGCGCGTTGACATTAATAAAAGCGCCAGCGTCCACCTCAAAATCCACCATAAATCCATCCGTTTTTATCTTTTTGAACAGTTCCCGGTTGACCGTGAGCTGCTTGCGGAATATATCACCGACGCCGAGGAAATTATTCGCAAAACCAGCGCCAACGTTGTTCAGACCGAATTCAAAGTACCGGCGGTACGGATAGGGAACGCCTTTCTTCTTTTGAGGCGTCAACTCTTCAAGTGGCGGCGCTTCCGGCACAACGTCTTCCTCCACCACCGTGTTGTTGTACTCCCCATTCGCCTCGGCCGCCTCCCGCCGTATCTGTTCAGCCCACGCCAGATCTTCATCCGTAAGCGTTTGGGCAAATAGGGCGGCGGTTCCCAGCGCCGCCATTATGATTGGCAATATGCATTTCTTCATTGCTTCACTCCTTACAAGTCGACCGTCACGTCAAGCTCGGACTCAATTTCCACTATAAGACCAAACCTAAACTTCCCGCTCTCCTTCAGAGAAAGCGTGGCGG
>JAIRTS010000006.1 GCA_031254795.1 Treponema sp. | reverse complement strand
ATGGAGGCTTTTAATGAAACGATTATTTTTTGTGGTTGCAGGCGCGGCGGCGTTGTTTTGCGCATGTTCAAGCTCAAATATAGAAACAGCTTTACAGGAAGCGTTTGGCGTCAATAAATACGCTTCGGCTCCGGTTTTTCTTGGTGGCAAAACGCTTTCCGCGACTGAAATATGTTTTCAGTTTTCGTTACCGGTTGCGCTTGTTTCAGTGCGTTTTTCGCCGGATATGGAAGTGGAATCCGTCACTGAAGGAACGGATGTTGTCATTACGGTGAACGGCGGCGCGGCGGCGGGCGAACATGTAACTGCGGATATCCTTGTTGAAGATGAATATAAAAATACGCTCCACGTGCTTACGTCCTTTAGAACTCGCAATGACCGGCTTCCTTCTTTCGTGATCACCGAAATTCGTACCGAGACGTCAAAACCGAAAGGCGAATTTGTGGAGATCAAGATGTCAAGCGACGGCAATCTGGGGGCGTTGCGCATGTTCA
This sequence comes from Treponema sp., assembly GCA_031254795.1. GTDB lineage: Bacteria > Spirochaetota > Spirochaetia > Treponematales > Breznakiellaceae > JAIRKH01. The sequence goes on along the minus strand of JAIRTS010000006.1, from coordinate 2,803 downwards.
CGGCGACAAACAGCGTTGACGCGCCGGCGTTTGAATTTGAGCCTGTCGAAGTGAAAAAAGGGGAATATGTGGTGATTCATCTGCGTACCTATGAAGATGGCTCTGTCAATGAAATTGGAACAGACTTGGCACTGGCATCCGCGACAGAAGCCCAATCGACGGCTCGGGATTTCTGGCTCCCTGACGCAGGGGAACGGTTGCGGAAAACAGACGCGGTTTTTTTTCTTGATCAGGATGGCGTTGTACTGGATGTGGTTTTGTTCTCGGCAGACGGTTCGTGGGGTTCCAAAACATACACAGGCAACATGGTGAAAGCCGTGCAGTTATTAGGTGGGCAAAAGGCGTGGGCAGCAACGTCCGGCGCTGTTCCCGCGCCGGCGGACGCTGTTTCCAGCGCAAACACCACGGCCACGCGAACAATCTGCCGCAGGGAAGCCGCCGACACAAACACAGGCGCGGACTGGTACATCACCGTTGCAAGCGGCGCAACCCCGGGCAAACCGAACAACCTCGGTGTGTATGCGCCGAAATGAAGGTTTCCTGCCGGGAACCTATTCTCACGGGTTGCGCTCCGCCATATCGGCAATGCCGAAGAGCGGCAGCTCAAGGACGCTCATTGTGAAGATAATGGCGAATATTCCGGCTGTATATGACACGCGGAAGATGGCACGTTTCTCGTATTGTGGTTTCGCCTTGCCTCATCTAAACACTTGTTACATAAAGACTTAGCGTTGTCAGGCCGTTATGCCGTAAACCGGGAAATTAGAACGTTTTCAAAAAAGCGGTCAATTTTTCAAAATGAGGGTTTTTTCTATGCGCAATGACTACACGTTACTATGGCGGACCTATCCTAACGGGACAAAGGTGGTGTTCTACTACGCTTATGATGACAACGATGTACGGCAGGGGCAGTGGACTGCCAAATGCCGGAGTGTTACCGCCGCCCGGAACTGCTGTAACCGTCTTATCAAGACGGACAGGCTGACACCCAAACGGGGCAAGCTCCTGACTTTCGGGGAGTATGCCGAAGGCTTTTGGGAGCGCGGCTGTGGGGTAGCATGGAAAATTGGAATTTCAAGAATGATGTCCATCCGCATTTAAGTTTATATAACATATATAGTTACATACAGAAAAGTCGTCTGGGAATTCCAAAACCCATGCGCGAAAAACCGCGAAAAAATGGGAGAGACTGCGAGAAAACCGAGAGTCGGCGCGAATGTCTTTAAGAGGCTTAAAACGGTTTCAATTTATTATATTGTATAGAATTAGTAAATTAATTTGGCGGTGTGTAGCCCAAAAAGCCCAGTGAAAACAGCTTTAAAGGTGAGACATGAAAAAGCAAAATCCTCAAAGGTGGGACATCTAGGGTGTCCCGCCTTTCCCACTATCAATCTACTTTGGTAATCGCGCAGTGGACGCGGCCAACGATTTCAATACCTTGGCTTTCTTCCGGCTCTTCTTGTAGCGGGTATCTCGGATTATATCCGATAAGAGGATAACTTTCCCAGGCCGTTGCGTTGCCCGCTTGACGATCCTTTGCCGTTCATTCTGACCGCATAGACACTTTCTCCAGACCAACCGCACGAATCGAAAACTACCATGTCTTCACGATGTAAGGTTGGATACATGCTGTCGCCTTCAACCGTCAAGGCTTTTATATTTTTCCCATATTTAGAAAGATATGAGGGGACAGCTATTAGACCTTTTTCACTATCATCTTCAGGTAAATCATAGCCTGAGTCAGCAGAAAGCTTCTGGTCTAGTAAAGGCACTAAAAATGCCTTCTCCGGCAATTCTGATACTGAAAAAGGGATAGGATTCTTGCTGTTAGAGGCTGTTTCATACGATTGCGGTTTTGAGAATATTTTCCCCTCGCCAGTTTCAAGCCAAACCGGGTTAAAATTTAGCTTGTTTATCAAAGCTAAGACAAAATCCGCGCTTGGCTTTTTTGACCTTCCGGCTCTAATATCAGCCACATAGCGAGAGGAAAGTCCTAGAGTTTGAGCAAGTCTCGATTTATCGATACCTTTTTCTTCGATAATTTGCTCGGCTTGCTCGATAATTCGTAAAATATTCAAAATATTGCTCTTTTTCAATAAAACTACTTAACGCTGTTCGATATATCGAATATAAAAATTGTCTGTAGGATTTCCTACAGACAAAACCCAAAAAAAGCGGGATTCGGCCGTCCGCTGGAAACCCCGCGAAGACAAAGCGAAACGCATGGCGCAACGCGTCACCCCGGAGAAAGGCTGCTGGCTTCAGCGCCAACTGAAGCTGAACGGCTTCATTCAATATACGGTCGCTCAAGAGGCGAATGTAACCACAAAAATGGTATCACATTTTTTACGCGGACTCAAGGGCTCGAAACGAGTCGAGGCGGCGCTCCGCAAGGCGCTGGGCTATGGAAGTTTTGAAGGGCTCTTGGCCAACGTCCCGCGGAGGAAAGGAGGCGCGGCGTGATGAGGGAAGAGTTTGAGAGAATCGCCGGGGTGGAAATATCCTCCGCTCTTTATGAAAGCATTGAGCTACGCTATGCAAGAGGCCGCGAAGATAAATACGAATTTGTCAGGCGGATTTTCGGCGATAAAAACACCGCCAAGTCTGTGGCGGTTAAGTACGCGTGACGCCTTGCTCGCGATAACAGGGAAGCCCTTAAAGGCGGCGGGCAAAGTTCTGAAAGCCCGCGCGAAATGGATATGAGCATAATTGATTATGTCGCATGGCTTGCCGAAACCGAATCATGGGGCAAGCGCGTCAAGAAGCGGGATTTCGACCTGCGCAACGCCCGGTTAAATGGCAA
>JAIRTS010000291.1 GCA_031254795.1 Treponema sp. | reverse complement strand
TGGCGCAGGAAAAGACCGCCATGAAAGAGCCGAGACATACACCCAAAACCCCTAAAAAAGCCGCTGTTTTCTGTTTCATGGCGTCCATTATATATCTTTTTTAAAATATCATAAAGTATCAGCGCTATTGACCATCCATCATCAATCCATTAAAATACGATATTCAAGAGCGTCCATGAGAAAAATTGGCTTTCATATCCAAAAAGGAGAACGCGATGCGTAAAAATGAACGCCGGCGGCTGAAGGGCGGAAATCCGCATGTTTCCTTTTATAAAAAATTTTTTCTTATTCTGCCGCTTGTCGCGGGCATCTCTCTTTCAGCGCAGACAACCAATACTGTTCAGGACGCGATACGCATTGATTCCAAAGATTTTCCGCAGTGGGCGAAAGACATAAGGCGGTTTGATGTCGTGGCGTTCGGCGCGTTTCCTTTCGCCTTTTTCACCGCGTCTTTTGTTACGGACAGCATCCGCTGGGCGCAATTCAGCGGGGATATGAAATACGCTCCATGGCCGCTCAAGGGCGCGGGGGCGTACGATCCATCGGCCGAAGAGAAAATGCAGATCATCGGCGTAGCCGCCGGTATTTCTCTGTTTGTGGCTCTGGCGGATTTTGTTGTCATTCACATAAAGCGTCATAACGAGAAACAAAAGAGCGCTCGTACGCCGGATAATCAGCCGGTTATTATAAGGCGGCCATCAAGTCCCGCGCCCCAAGGCGAAGCGGATGAGGACGGGTGATGCCATCTTTTTCCTGCGTTGCGGAAGATATTTCGCCGGAAATGAGGCTCGACCGGTTTGTGGCTGAAAAGCTCAAGCTGCTTACCCGCTCCCAGGTAAAGACCCGCCGTCTTATCGCCCGCATTAACGGAAAGCCGGTGAAAATCTCCCGTATTGTACAAAACGGCGACTGCCTGGAACTCTCGTGGGACGAAGCCGCGCCATCCGGGTTGACGCCCGAAGACATCCCGCTGGAAACGCTTTACGAGGACAACAGGGTCATTGTCATCAACAAACAGCAGGGGATCGTGGTGCATCCGGGCGCCGGCAACGCCCGCGGCACCGTGGCAAACGCCCTGCTCTATCGCCGGCTTTCATCCGGCGGCGTCCAAGCCGGCGCCGCTTTCCGGCCCGGCATCGTCCACCGGCTTGACAAGGACACGTCCGGCGTACTTATAGCCGCCTACGATGACGACGCGCTCACCTTTCTGGCGGATCAATTCAAAAACAGAAAAACGCGGAAACTGTACGCCGCTGTGGTTCAAGGCATACCAAAAGCCGCTTCCGGCGTCATTGAGGGAAACATAGCGAGAGACAGCCATAACCGCAAACGGTTTTCAGTGTCCGGCGACAAGGGGAAGGCCGCGCGGACTTACTACAAAATCATCCGTTCGTGGGAAAAAACGCCGAACACGGGAAGCGGCGGCTACGGAAAACCATGCGCCCTCCTCTTGCTCTGCCCGAAGACCGGACGCACCCACCAACTGCGGGTGCATCTGCGGCATATTGGACACCCAATCCTCGGCGACCCCATCTACGGCGCGCCGGATCCGCATATAAGCCTCATGCTTCACGCAAAAAGCCTCTCCATCGTCTTGCCCGGAAAAACCGAAATGAGAACCTTCAAAACTCCCTTGCCTGAAAGATTTTTAAAAATGCTTCGCGTTTAGAGAGATCCTCTCGTGTCGCTTGTCTAAAAACGCTTCGCGTTTAGAGTGCGACTCTATTGTCGCTTGTTTAAAACGCTTCGCGTTTAGCGCATGCCTCTCGTGTCGCTTGTCTAAAAATCCTGGGTCAGTCGATCGTTCGTGTGTTTAAGCCGTTCAGACAGCATTTCGATCACCTTGTTGTCCGCGTTTTTATCAATGGCCATGATATGCTCAAACAGGCGCGGCGGCAAAACAAGCGCGGTGAAATCAGCGTCCGCTTTTACCGTGGCCGAGCGTTTGTTCGCAAGCACATGCCCCATTTCCCCGAAAAAGTTATCGGAGGTTATCACCGCGACTCGTTCATGGCGACCGTTTTTTTTATTGGCAAGATAGACATGCGCCGCGCCGGAGAGAATATAGTAAATTTCGTGGCTGTCTTCCCCTTCGAGGAAGATGGTTTCACCCGGTTGATACGAACGGCAATATGTTCGCAACCGCCCGTTTTTAACTGAGGCGAAAAGCGCTTTGTCAATGAAAAATGGCTTGGGGCTGGAACGCGCCGCCTGCAACCGAATGAAAAGAAGCGCGTCAAAATACTCAACGACAAAGGCGAACTGGGCGCCGATAAAGAAAAACATGAAGAAGAAGTACACCTTTGCCAAAAGCAGGATGAGATCGCCCAACGTTCCGTATATAACATGGTAGCGCTCAGGATTTATAAACACGTTGAACAGCGCGGAAAGAATGGCGTATATGATGATGCACAGCGCCGCGCCCGCAAGCGCGGATTTCCATCTTGGCTCTCCATTTGGCACGATCCGGTACGCTCCAAAGGCAAGCGCCCCCAACCCTAAAAAGGGAAGCGTCGAAAGCGCTGTTTGCAACGCTTTTGGCGCGGCGCCCGCGCCGAACAGCAGGCTCGAAAGATGCGCGCCTAGTACGGCGATAAACACAAACAAAATGACCGCCGCTTCCAGTCCCAATGGGATGAGAAAGGCTTTTATGGGGCTCGCCGCCTTTATATTTAAAAAGATGGAATTAAGCCCTCGCTGCAAGGAGAAAGCGAGTACAATGGCAGCCCACACCATGCTGACAAGGGAGACGGCGCCGGCCAGTCCCGGGTCAAAAGCATCCAGAAACCGCTCCACCGTGCCGCCGATGTCAAAGGCGTTTCCCAGAAACCCCATATTCAGGATGATTCGCGCCGCCTCTTGGGAAGAAGAAGAAAACAGCGCCGAGATGAAATAGGCGACAATGAGCAACGCCGGCATAAGGGAGAGCAAGAAGCCATAAGCGCCGGCCGCCGCATGGTTTGCAAGTCCGTTGCCGCCGAAGTACTGGATAGTTATCCAGCTATGCTGGAGCGTTGACATTCCGGCTCTGATTAACAAGGGCTTGATTGCTGGTTTGCGTGTCATTTATCGTATTATGCGCTTTATGAGAAGAGAATGCAAGGGGGAAAAGCGGTTGTCATGGCGGCGTTTGAAAAATGATTCGACGCATGGTCGCCCCGACGCTTCCTCAGCCGCCCGCGAAAATTTTTCGCGCTTCCGCGCCGGCGCCGCAACTTTGGCCTTGAATTTTTTCGGGTATACGCCGTTCTTTCTCTTTCGCGCTTTTTCCTTGTTAATCTTATGCGTGAACGTATCACTTATTG
>JAIRTS010000203.1 GCA_031254795.1 Treponema sp. | reverse complement strand
CGGGAAGAAATCGCCTCGCACACGCATCTTGTACATATACAAATCGGGGCGGAACGCGCCGTCAAAACGGCGGGTACCGTCCAATTGGCGAGCCACGGCAACGTGGGCGCTTTCGCCGCGGGCAGAAGCGGAACGCCTGGCGGAACCCCCTCTTCTGGCAACGCGCAGGAAGGTGGCGGCGCGGTTACCGTGGTGCGCGCCCACCCCAAGGTCGGACGCAACGATCCATGTCCATGCGGCTCGGGCAAAAAATACAAGCAATGCCACGGACGGTAGCCGAAGCGTCCAGTTCATCGGCCTATAACCAAATGAACATTGACGCTTGCCGCACCTGAAACGCGGCGGCAAGAGCCGCCTATGCCGCCGCGTTCGCGTCATTCGCATGCGTATCGCTTTCTTCAAGCATGCTCCTATCTATGTAAATCATCGAAAGTGCTTCTACAATCTCTTCAAAACTCAACGTTTCCGGTAAGGCGGCCACAATATGGGCTATCGCTTCTTTTGCCGACATTCTTTCCCCTCCAAAGATTGGATATAGAGCTTTTCCTAAAGCTCATTCAGACAGCCTTGTGAAAGGCTGATATTTAAAACTATTTTCCCAACCAGACAAAGGCGTCGCTCCATCCTCTCGCCTTGTACTGCCGCAACAGTTGATTGCTTTCACCGTAACTTACCGGCCCAACAAGGATGCGGTACAACTGTTTTCCAGACAATTCCGTCACCTGCACAGACACATTGTGTTGTTTCCCAATTTTCACCAGTTCGTTCTCCACTAATTCAGGCCTGCTGTACGACCGCAACTGCACGTAATACATTCCTTTTTCCATGCTTGTAATCATAGGAGCCGAAAAATTCGTGCGGCTGGCCCCAACATCCTGTGGTTGAGACGCCGCAAGCGCGTCCTCTATAGAAGTGACAAAATTTGCAGTATCCGGGGTTTGCTCCTGTTTCTCCTGCCGCGTCTCTATGGGCGCAACTTGCGCGTCAAGAGGAATGTCAACGCCTTTTCCTTCCGGCGCGCGGTTTTCCGCCGGAACAAGAGCCACGCTGTAATCCTCTGAATAAATCATTGGCTCTTCGCCGTCAGGCTCAATCTCCGCAGGCGCGGCTCCCTCCGCTAGCGCGGGCGACTCCTCTTCGGGAATCGATGGCGGCTCCTCGCCATCAGACGCTATCTCCGCTTGCGCGGCTTCCTCCGCTAACGTAGGCGGCTCTTCGTCATCAGACGCTATGTCCGCAAGCGCGGATGGCTCCTCTTCGGGAACCGGCGGCGGCTCTTCGCCATCAGACGCTATCTCCGCAGGCGTGGCTCCCCCCGCTAACGCGGACGGCTCCTCTTCGGGAACCGGCGGCGGCTCCTCGCCATCAGACGCTATCTCCGCAGGCGCAAACGGCTCCCCGCCATCAGGCTCAATCTCCGCAGGCGCGCCTCCCCCCGCTAACGCGGACGGCTCTTCTTCGGGAATCGGCGCGGCGGAATTTGGTTGGGCTGAATTGATTCGAGCCATTGGATCGTAATCAGGATCCCCATTCGAAATTCTGTTCTCCAAGGGAGGAAGCATCGTCACCGGATCAATGGTTTCCATTACGCGGACCCTGCCCGGGTAATTCGTGGGCAGGGCTATGGCATCGGCGGCTTCTCTGGAGAGGAGCATCAATACACTGGAATTATCTAACGCCGCGGCGACAGAAACCTGGATGGTTTTGCCATTCTCAAGATTAGTAACCATCACCGCAGTGTTTCTCGGAAAAGCATTGGTAGCCGCGTAATAACCCGTGTTGGGCAAAACGCCCTCAGGCGCGACCGCCGCGGCTCCTTCCCATATAGAAGCGCCAATCAGCGTCCCTATAACAAGGAGAAAACAAATTGCAATGGCGCCTGCCTTGAAGACTCTCATACTACTATTTTTATCGACAAAGAACCCGCAAGTCTAAAGATTTCCCGCCAACACCCCGCTGTTTTTACGATCGACAGGCTGCGGACAGCGGATCGCGCAACTTCCAACTTGACTTTTATGAACAATCATCATATTATTGATATAGTTATGATAAATACTGGGGCATCTTCAAATTTATCGGACTCTTCTTTCAATAACAACGCGTACTTTTCAAACGAGCTTAGCGCTATCATTGACAACGCAAATATAGGCATTTGGGAAGTGCGTTTCCCCGCTAAAACAGCCTCCTACAGCAGACAGTACGAAAAAATACTTGGATATGACGAAGGCGAATTCTCCCGCAGAAACGAAGTGTGGGAAAACCTGGTGATGCCAGAAGATTTTGACTGGGTGCAACAGTCGATGGACGAGTATCTTGCCGGCAAATCCGCATCGTACAAGACGCAGTACCGTATACTCCGCAAAGACGGCAGTTTTATTTGGGTGCGTGACCAGGCTTTTATTATGGAACGGGACGCGCAAGGGAAGCCTACGCGGGTGCTTGGCATAATTGAAGATATAACCCACCTTAAATCTAGCGAAGAGCGGATCAAAGAGCAGAAAGATCAGATAGATTTCATCTCAAAAATAGCGAGCCTTTCCTACTGGGAATTGGACATTGACAAGGGGATAATCTTTTCCAAAGGGTATTGGATTACCGGATCGGAAATCGCCGTTTCCAAAGAGAAGGCGCAGAGCCTTCAGGCGTGGTTTGACGCCATACACCATGAGGATAAAGAACGGATAAACCGCGCCTTTTCCTCCTTGTTGACGGGCGAGACCGACTATTTTAATGAAGAAATCAGATTCTGCGCCGCGACCAATCCAGACGCCTACTTTTGGAGTCAGGTTGTCATTCAAATCGTTGATTGGGGCGAGAAAGGCAGACCGACCCGCGCGCTCGGCGCTACCATTGACGTTAACAAACTCAAACGCGCCGAGGAGCAGATCCACGCGGCCCTCATTCAAAAAGAGTATTACAACAAACGCCTCAAGACAGATATTGACGCGGCGATGAAAACGCTGGAGGAAACCAAGGAATTCAACCAGCTTCTCCTTGACTCCAATCCCGAAATGAGCTTGGTTTTTAACAATAAATTTCAGCTTATCGACTGCAACCCCGCGACACTAGAACTTTTCGGCTATTCTTCCAAAGACGAAATAATAAAAGACGGAGCCTCGATCATCGCCAGATGCATACCGGAGCGTCAGGCTGACGGACGGCTCTCAATACCGCTCGCGGAGCGGCTCATCTCCGTCGTTCAAACCGGCAGCCTTGATTTCGAGACCGAGCTGGTTGTGCGCGGCAAGTCGCATTCTCTCCGCGTCATTTTCAAGAAAGTGCCGTACAAAGGGGCATTTGTGCTGGTTTGCTTCGGGCTTGACCTAACCCTTGTCAAGGAAACAAAACGGGAATTGGTCCATCAGGACAAACTTTTGCGGATCATCAATGAGGAAGCGTCCCGCATAGTGATGACCGAGTCCGCCTATTTTGACGACGTGGTGTGGGAATTCCTCCAAAACATTGGGCGAGGCGTTGAGGTGAACCGCATCGTAATATGGAAAAATTGCATTAATGAGGACAACAGGTTGTGCGCCGAAGCTATTTTTGAATGGTTTGAAGGCGTCCCTCCTTACACAGACCGCCAATCCCGCTCCAAAGTGGATTATTTAAAGGAAGCGCCGACATGGTACTTTGCGGCGAGAGAGAACAGATACATAAATCAGATTACGGACGACTACTCGCCGAAAGAGCGGCCCCGGTTTGAAAAACGCGGCGCGAAATCTACGCTGGGAATCCCCATTTACTTCAAAAGTGAATTCTGGGGCTTTGTCAGCTTTGACGACAGCATAGCCAAGCGCGTTTTTTCCCAGCAGGAAATAAGCATCCTTCATTCCGCGGCGATTCTTCTTGTCGCCGCCATCTTGAAGAACGAGACAACCCTCAACCTCATGAAAAGCAGAGAGGAGGCTATTTCCGCGTCAAAGGCGAAGACCGACTTCCTCTCCCGCATGAGCCACGAAATTCGGACGCCTATGAACGCCATTATCGGGATGACCACCATAGCAAAAAAAGCGACCGACACAAACCGCTTGCAGTACTGCCTCGACAGAATTGACATGGCTTCCAAGCAGCTTCTGGGGCTTATCAACGATATTCTCGATATGTCAAAAATCGAAGCGAACAAACTTGAGATTGTCGCGAAGGAATTCGATTTTGAAAAAATGATCCAGAATACGATAACCGTCATGCGCGTCAAGTTTGAGGAAAAACACCAGAAGCTCGTCGTTGACTTTGATTCGCTGTTTACACGCGCCATTGTGGGCGACGAGCTGCGCTTCTCTCAAGTCCTGCTTAACTTGCTGTCAAACGCGAACAAATTCACGCCCGAACACGGAACCATCGCCATCAAGATCATCCACACGCCAATTGACGACACCCACGTAAACCTCCATGTCGAGGTGTCCGACAACGGGATCGGCATATCGCCCGAACAGCAGGACAAGCTCTTCCAGTCTTTTGAGCAGGCGGACAACAGCATCACCCGTAAATTCGGCGGCACGGGACTCGGATTGGCCCTGTGCAAAAAAATTCTGCAACTCATGGACGGGGATATTTGGATAGAAAGCGAGTTTGGAAAAGGAACGACCTTTATTTTTGAACTGGCGCTTCCCTACGGCGCCGATTCGCTCCAGGAAACCACGCTGAAGCCCTCCGGCATTAAAGCTCTGGTTATTGACGACAGCCAGGACGCGCTTGAATACTTCGCTCATATACTCTCAACATTCTCAATACCGTGCGACACCGCTCTTTCCGGCGCAAAGGGCATTGAACTGGCTAAAAAGAACTATGAGAGCGGAGACGCTTACAATATCGTGTTTGTCGACTGGCAGCTTCCCAATGGAAACGGGGCGGACGTGTCGCATGAAATACAACTTATTGATAAAAACGCAGCCCTTGTGCTTATGTCGGTCGCGGATTGGCCGGATATCGAAAAGAGCATAAGCCCCGAAATCACCATCGAGCATTTTCTGCAAAAACCCGCGCTGCCATCAACGGTGTACGATACTATCGTGAACCTTTTGAATCACAAAGGAATCGCCGAACAAAAAACGCCCGTCAATGTGGATCTCACGGGAAAACTCGAAGGCAAACGGCTGCTTGTCGTTGAAGACATCGAAATCAATCAGGAAATCTTGAGCAGCATCCTTGAAGAAACCCTGGCCTCCCTTGAATTCGCCAATAATGGAATTCAGGCGGTTGATAAATTCAAGGAAAAAGGCGAGCAGTACGATCTAATCCTGATGGACATGCAAATGCCGGAACTTGACGGGCTCGGGGCGACAGAACAGATACGAGCCTTAGGCACGGACATCGCCGCGAATATTCCCATCATCGCCATGACGGCCAACGCCTTCAACGAGGATATCAACGCATGCCTCGCCGCGGGAATGAACGGACACTTGGCAAAACCCATTGACGTCTCCGAGTTGATGAGGACATTGGCGCGGTATTTGCGCCGCTGATTAGCGCACGCTGATTAGCGCCCGCTAACCGCGCCCGCTAACTGCGGCCGCTAAACCAGCGCCAGACTTGGCGGCGACCGTCTCAGACGGACGCCGGCTAGAATAGACGCCGGCTAGAATAGACGTCGGCTAGAATAGACGCAATCATCCCAAATACCGGTGGATAAGATCCAGCTTCAGATCGCGCAACTTCTCCGTAATGGAAACCTTGTAAATATGGGGGTTTAAAAAACGCTTGTAGCTTGCGTCAAAGCTGTCAAGACCGCTTTGAACGCGGCCGCGTATATCAACAAGACGCGGATTTTCAACAACTTGAACGCCTTTGTCAAGGCGGAGTTTCAGAAGGGGTTCCGCGTCCCCGTCTACAGTATGGTGGAAATGCCGGTAATCCGCCGCGGTATGCCACAAAGCGTAACGCTTCCCCTTTTCGATTGGATCTTCTCCGTCAAGCCCAAGCGCGTCCGCGACGGTCATGCCGCGCGCGTCCGTGACGCGCCACACCTGCTTGACGCCGGGCGTGGTGGTTTTGTCCGGATTATCCGAAAACTTCATCACCGGAATAAAACCGCCCTTTCCGTCGTCGCGCGCGGCGAGTTTGTATACGCCTGAGAAAGCCGCCTCCTCGCCGCCCGTCACCATGCGCGTGCCTACGCCCCACGTGTCGACCGGAGCGCCCGCGTCTTTCAGCGCCTGAATAATGGTCTCGTCAAGATCGTTGGACACGGTTATCGTCGCGCCGGACAAACCGGCGGCGTCAAGCATCTTGCGGACTTCCACGGAAAGGTAGTGAATATCGCCCGAATCGAGCCGCACGCCGAAATTCTCGCCCTTTTCCACGAGTTTCCTGCCAACCTTGATCGCGTTGGGAGCGCCGCTTTTCAAAGTGTCGTACGTGTCGATAAGGAAAATGGTCTTATCGGGATACAGCTCCGCGTACGCCTCGAAAGCGGCTTCCTCACTCTCATGCGCCATGATCCAGGCGTGCGCCATTGTTCCCAGCACGGGAATGGCGTACTCCTTGCCCGCCAGCGTATTGCTCGTGCCGCGCGCCCCGCCGATAAACGCGGCGCGGGAAGCGCTCATGGCCCCGTCCGGCCCCTGGGCGCGGCGCAGGCCGAACTCCATGACCGATCCCTTGCCCGAAGCGAGCCAGACACGCGCCGCTTTTGTGGCGACGAGGGACTGAAAATTGATCACATTGAGCGACATCCCCTCGATAAGCTGGCACTCGATCAAATCCCCCTCGATCCTGACAAGCGGCTCATGAGGAAAAACAACCGTCCCTTCGTCCATAGCCCACACCGATCCCTTGAAACGGAAATCTTTCAGGTAATCAAGGAACCCATCGTCAAAAAGGCGCAAGTCCTTTAAATAGAGAATATCATCCGGGGAAAAGGCAAGCGCTTTAAGCCGCTCAAGCAGCGTTTCAAGCCCCGCGAAGATGGAAAAACCGCCTGAAAAAGGCTGTTTCCGAAAAAACATCTCAAAGACCGAACGGGATGTCATCTGATTCTTCCAGTAGCCATGCGCCATTGTAAGCGAATAAAAATCCGTGAACAGCGCGGACGCGGGCGCGGAGGCGGGCGCGGATGCGGACGCTAAGGCGGACGCGGACGCTGGGGAGTGTTCCATGCCGTTTTCCCTAGCGCCGCAATATATCGGACGTTTTTATCATGCCGACGCCCGCGACTTCCATGGCGTCGAGAGCCTGCTCAACAGAGCCGCTGGGATAATCCACGCCGCGCACCGCGTCCGTAAAGATATAGGTCTTGTACCGCAGGCGCAACGCGTCCATGGCGGAGTAAAACACGCAGTAATCGGTCGCCAGACCGCCCAGAAAAACCGTGGAAATCGAAAACGCCTTCAAGTAGCCGTCAAGACCGGTCGTAGTCTGCCGGTCGTTCTCAAAAAAAGCCGAGTACGAATCCAGAAGGGGGTTCGCGCCCTTGCGGATGATAAGATCCGCGGGATCAAGATCGAGGTCGTCATGGAAACGCGCCCCGTGCGATCCCTGAACGCAATGATCGATCCACAAAATTTGGGACTGCACGGAGCCCAGAGCGATAAAGTCCCCCACTTTTCCATCGGGATACGCGGACGCGAACGACGCGTGCTTCCAGGGATGCCAATCCTGCGTCGCTATCACTTTTCCCTTGCGCCCGGCGAAGTCTTTCGCCACCGCGTTGAGAGGGGCGCACACCTCGCCGCCGCCCGCCACCGCAAGCGCGCCCTCGGGATTGCTTTTCCCGCCAGACGTATAGGCGGGGCAAAAATCGTTCTGCACGTCAACAATAATCAACGCCGCCTTTTGATAATCTATAAACATGGCTCTATTCTACCCATACGGAAGCAAAAAGTCCAGTGGCGCGAACGGCGCCACGAACGGCGCCGCAACCGGCGCCGCCGGCGTTCAATCGCAACACACAGCGCCAACGTTTGTTTCCCGCCCCGCTACGCGATCACCACATGCTGAACATCGCTCCACGGCCCAAGCTCCCCTTTTTCGTTCTGCCACCGGGCCGCGCAGGAAAGAAACGCCTGCTGCGACTCCGGGGGCAGGGTGATGGTCCAGGGGGAGCGGGTCATCAGCTTGGTCTGGAGGAGCGCCGCGTAATCGGAGACGCGCCCGGCGCCCCAGACGTAGCTTAAAAGGCATCCGTTGTCCCCGTAGGGGATCGCGCGGCTTCCGGGCGTAGGCTCGTCATGGAAGCGGATCTCCACCTGAAAGCCGCCCAAGGGTTTCAAGTCTGTGATGACAGGCCTCGTGGCGGGCGCCGGGATCGGCGTGTGGGTGACATCCCGCTCATGCATCCGCATGGCGCGGCGATCTTCGGCGGTCACCGGGTCGAACATGAGGTATTGCGCCATAAAGGGCCTCACAAAGGCTTCCGCCTCTCCGCGCCGGTCGTTTTTCGCCTTCGTGTCGACTGTTGTGTGGGGCCCCAGGGTTTTGGCGTAGGCCGCGCGCCAGGCGACGCGGCGCTCCCGCAGGGCCGCCGCCTTTTCCCGCGGGATATGCGTCCACGCCGGCGTTTCCCCGCCGGTCATTGTTTCCACATAGTTCGTGATATTCTCGAACCAGCCGTCAAAGTCCGCGTCCCTGTGGGGGATGGTGCTTTCTGTATTCCGCGCCATAAAAGCCTCCTAATCTATTATCTTGAACCTGCCCCGAACGCCTCGCGCTCACGGCGATTTTTTTTCAATCGCGCGCTCCGCGTTCCGGGGCGCTTGGATTGCGTTCCGGGTAGCTTGGATTGCAGTCCGAGGCGGTCGGATTGCAGTCCGAGGCGCTTGGATTGCGTTCCGGGGCGCTTGGATTGCAGTCCGAGGCGGTCGGATTGCAGTCCGCGCTGTTCGGATTGCAGTCCGAGGCGGTCGGATTGCAGTCCGAGTCGTTCGGATTGCGTTCCACACGGCGAACAGCTAGCCGCCGCGTTTGTTTGAAATACGCTCCCGCATACGCGGGGGCGTATGGTTGACGGGCCGCGTATACCGCAGTGTCCGGCGCCCGTAATTGGCGGATAACCGCGCGATTTCATGCGTTTCGAGACCCCAGCCGCCAAAGCCGTTGGGGAGTTTTCACTTTTTGCCGTAGCGCTTGCGGATGGCGCTGCTGACATGTTCAAAGTCCGGGTAGAAGAAGCCCTCGTTGAAATCCATTGTGTCAAGTTCTTCAAGGATTGGCTTTTTGTATCGCGCCGGAATGACAATATGGTCTTTGATCCACTCCCGCGGCATTTTGGCGCAGTCCTTTTTGTCGCCGGTAATGCCGAACAGGAAAAAGTGCCCGTCCTGACGGATGATGCGCGGGTTGTTCATGCGGGGACGCAGGCACACGACCGCGGGGATGGATTGAGGTTCTATATGATCTCGAAAATGCGGTTTTTCTTCCCGTATGTTATAGAGCAAATCCCATGCCGCCTCTTCGTTCTCGTTGAACTCTTCCCTGCCCAAACGGAGACAATTCTTCACCGAAAACGTTTTTTTGCATTTGCAGAGATTAGCCAGAATGGAAACCGTGTCGCTGTCGGAGAATTTTATTTCTTCTGACGGGACAGCGTAGACATAAACAACACCGTCTTCTTTGAAAGAAGCTTCCTGCCCCTTGTCAGCGAAGCAAGCGAAGAAAAGGTCGACCAGCGGGTTTCTGCTTATGTCCAAAAGCCGTGTGGGAAACCTGTAATGCTGCATAAGGAACAGTTTTTCCACTGTTGACCGCTGGGCGAGCATTTCTTCGGGAAAAAGAGAAATGACCTCTTTGAAAATCTTGTCTTCGTGTTCGTAAAACGGGTTTTGCGGATAATAGAGATTCGGAATATGCCGCGTTTCCACAGGGAAAATCCTGTTTACTCCCCGGTAGAACACGGTAAGGTCATTTCTTTTCAGGAGCGGGTTGCTGAAGCATTTCGCCATAAAATCGCTGATTGACTTGATTTCCATGCGTCTCCTGCCTTAGCCGCCATTTACGCGCTGTCGAGCCTCGCGGTAAGCGTCCATGAGCAAGGGGCTTGATGATACGATGGCTGCCTGGCGGTAAAGTAGCGCCTGTTTGTAACGCTTGCTTGCATCATAATTCCACTCTATTTTTGTGTAAATTAAGCCAAGCAGTTCGTGAGCAAAAGCGGAGTCGTGTAGTGAGTTGCAATACTTTTCTATCGCTTCTTCGGCTTCTTTAGTGGCTTCAGCGGCTTCAGCTTTAACAGCCTCCGTTATTTTTTCACAGACTGCCTTCCAAAGCTCTCTTTTTTCTTTTTCTCTTTCCTCAATATCGCCAGATTTTATGACGCTTTCGCAGTCCGCAATGGCCGCTTCATAATTGTTATTTAAGTAGTACCCGTAAGCGCGGATGCACAAAGCGCGATTGTTTTGGTCGTCCTTTATCAGCGCTTTCGAGGCGGCTTCAATCACGTCATCGTAACTGCCGTCTCTGTGGTCTTTGCTCTCCTGAAAACAGCGGGCATACGCAAAGTTCGTGTAATCCTCACTTGTCAATTGACTCTCGTCTACCGGAGACACCGCAACCGCCTTGTCCCAATCAAGGTCTAGCAAATACTTCTTGCAAAGCAAACCTTCTTTATTCTCAATTTTGCTTTCATTCGTACTTTTTTTGTTGCTCATACTCTTTTCTTCTTTACGTAGTGGTTAGAACCGCTGCGCTTTCTTAAAATATGCTCCCACGTATGCAGGGGCTATGCTATGATTAACAGGCGGCGCATACCGCCCGCTATCACCATGTTTAAACGGCTCCGGATACACTGGAACTATTCATGGCTTCTCCTATAACGCTTGAAATATCGCTTTTAAATCCGCAATCGTGTTCTTATTGTTAATTTTATGCAATAGGCGACCTTTTACACTGTCCTCTCTAATCTCAATGTTGCCATATTCGTGATCGTACCGGAAAGCGTACCTTTTACCTTTGATTCGAAATACATTGTTTTGATCCAGCGTAGGCGGAATTTCTCCAACATAGAACGGATTAATAGCCCCCGCTCAATACCTGCTAAATCTCCTTCAAAAATCGTCCGTTCTCTCTTATCCTATCCCATAACATTCTCCTTTCGTCGCGTTGCGGCGCAGTCAAAACACCCCGCAAGAAGGCTCCGCCTCCTTGCGCTCCCATTATAGCCCTTTACGGCTTGTATGTCCAGCTACTGCTACTCCTTGTATCAGGTCGCGTATATCTTGCAAGCCCCTTTGCACAGGCGGCGCATACCGCCCGTGCAATCCCGCGTTCCCTATGTAAGGGGCTATGGCTCGTATGTCCAGCTCCTACTCCTTGCATCAGTCCGCGTATAGGTACCGGCTTTCCTGCC
>JAIRTS010000176.1 GCA_031254795.1 Treponema sp. | reverse complement strand
TGATGATATTTTGCCAATTACACAAAAAATCTGACGTGCCTTAATACACGTGTCTGGCTAAACGCTCACTTGTCACAGGATAACGTAAAGGTGTCTGACACTTTTTCATAAAGCGGGGCAGCGTTGCGCACAGCCCCGCAATTTCTCGCAAAAAGCGTTGATCCCGCGCCCGCCGCCGTCTGGAGTCTGTAGAAAAACCTTTGTATTATATAAACTCTCTGTCTTCAACCTTTTCTTTACTGTTTTTTGTAATTTATATCAGGTGTTTTTCTTTGCTATGCCACCCTTTTTACCTCTCCTCCGCGCTTACCACTACCTGACTCTTAGCGTCTGATACCGCCATCCCTATGCACCCCTGGATATATCCTTTCGACGTATGTATCATCGCGCTTTCATTGTCCGTTACGTTCGATTTTATTTCTTTCCCGTTCCTTCCCGCCTTCTTTTCCATCCTCTCCAAAAAGACGCTTGTTTTTTCTATCCCTCGTTTCAGTGTCTTTTGCCGTTCCTCGTGACGCCGCCACTCTTCCTCGCTTGTCTGTCCGCTCTCATCTTTCTTCTTATGCCGTTCCGCCATCCTCCGGTATGCTGAAAGCCGTTTCTTTAATTCTTCCTCCGTCCCGCTCAGGTCTATCGGCGCGTTTGACGGCAGCCGGCATCCGTCTATCGCAAACGTCTTCCCTCCGACTAATCCAAGCTCGTTGCAATATGCTAATACTCTTACAAATATTTCCCTGAAACTCTCATTGTTTCCCGAAATAAAATCCGCTATCGTTGTCCATTTGCCGGCATTTCCCTCGCCTTAAACCGTCCCGGTTTAAGGGATATTGACGATGCCTCCGCAGAATCTTCCAAAAAGATATTTTCTCCGCTGGCCCTGCGCCCGCAGTTTCCTGCGTCTATGATGCTTTGATGGGACAGCTTCCTTATTCTTCCGATTATTTTACCGCCTTTTTCCTCCAAATTCCATAAAAATATCCATACCTTTCCAGAAAACCTTTCCGTCAAAAGATTCCATAATACGATATTTTATGAATATGAATTCATAATATCCCATTGAATGAATTCCGGCGTAAATGTTCCACCGATCTTTTTATAAGAATTCCCCTCCAAAAAAATTTTCTTCCTCTTTTTTCTTATTTTAAATTCATCCTAAAATACCTCTCCATTCTATTTTTTTCATACATAATTCCTTAAAAAATTTTTTATATACGCCGAAAATTTCAAGCGCCATGGATGGCGCTTGCGGCAAAAATTTGCAAAAAACATTTCGCATGACTCCCCATATCCGCCGTCTCTTGCGTATAATGCCCGTCAGACACACGTTTATCCGCCAGAAATGACGGATAATGTACATTATTAATCCGCGCCTTCAATAGCGCGGAGCCAGGGCGCGATTACACCGCGTCGCGTTTGATCTTTTTGGTCGTGGTTTCTTCCATTCGTTTGTCAAGAATCGTGGTCTTTTCAATTTTTTGGTAAGGCAACAGCCGCTGATTCACTTCAGAAATAATCGCGTCAATCCGCGCTTTTATCTGTTCCTTTGGCGTCTCTTTGAAGACATCCGGGCTTGGATACACGAGCGCCTCTATCCCTTCGGTTTTCATCTTTTTGTCGAGTTCAAAACCGCGCACGAGTATCTGCTCAATTTCTTCAAAAAGTTGAAATTCGTTCTCAATTTCTTCGGGATACACGTTCTTCCCGCCCTCGGTTACGATCAGATTCTTTGCGCGCCCGGTGAGATACAGGTAGTTTTCATCATCAAGGTAGCCCAGATCGCCGGTTTTAAGATAGCCGTCCTCGGTGAACGCGTCTTTGGTTGCTTCAGGCATCTCAAAATATCCCTTCATAACCATGGCTCCCTTCACCACGATTTCTCCCACGCCACGCTCATCGGGATTCAGTATCTTCATATCAATCCGAGGAAGTGTTTTTCCGACGCTGGTTTCCTTGTAGTGTTCCTTCGGATTCAGATTGATGATGGGCGAGGTTTCGGTGAGTCCATAGCCCTGGATAAAGTCAATGCCCAATTCGTTGTACTTTTTAAATACGCTCGGCGCAAGGGGGCCGCCCCCGCAGATACAGATGCGCAATGTGGCGAGACTCGCTTTGTCAAGCACGGCGCGGAACATTTTTTTACCCGGATTCACTCCGAACACCTTCTTGATAAACCCGGAAATCCCCATAAGCGCGCTGACGGCCCCATATACGAGATGCCCCTTCGCCTTTAAGCCGCGGATGATGCCGGCAAGCACCTTGTTAAACAACATCGGCACGCCCAGAAGCATGGTAACCTTCGCTTGTTTTAAATCTTTCAAGATAACCTGCGTCACCATTTTTTTGCCAAACACCAGTTCCGCGCCGCAAGAGATGGACTCAATGAAGACGGCGAGCATGGTGTAGGCGTGGTGTATGGGCAACAATGCGTAAAACACATCCTCAGGATACAAGTCAAGATGTCCCTGTGCGAGGTAACAGTCGGAAACAAGGTTCTGGTGGGTAAGCATAACGCCTTTCGGGTTGCCTGTTGTACCGGACGTAAAAAGAATCGCCGCAAGATCAAGCTCGGAAGCGCTCTCTATGTCTGTCGCTGGCCCGTCAAGGGTGTAAATGTACGCGCCGACGCCTTTGCGCAGGGAAATAACCTCGCGCAACAGCCCCCGGTATTCCGCGTTTTCAGCGTAGCGTCTGTGCTTTTCCTCATCCACAAAGAGAATTTTCGCCCGCGACGTTTTAAGCAAGAGATCGATCTCTTCGCTTTTGAGCTGGTAATCAATGGGAACGACCGTTGCGCCTGCAAACAGCACGCCTAAATAGGCGACCGTCCATTCCGGGGCGTTCTTTCCGGTAACCGCAACCGTATCGCCTTTCCGGATGCCTTTGCTGTAAAGGTAGCGGGCCGTCGCTTCAATCTTCTCAAGCGCTTCTCTGTAGGTTAGGCTGATCCTGTCTGGTTCGTAGATGGTGAAGCACGGGCGATCCTCATAGCGGGACACCGTAATTTTAAACATTTCGGGCAGCGTAGGCCACTGTCCCGTATAGAGTTTCCCTCTATATTCTTCCAGAAACCGCCACGGCGTTCGTATTATCTCTTTTTTAGACATATTGCAACTCACTCAAAACATTAGACTCGCTACAACCATAAAAGTTGCGCAGAAGTGTGAGAAAAAAGACGCGCTTTTTGTTTATGACACGCAAATTGTAGGAATTTTCCATTCCGCCCCATTCAGCGCGGATGCGAATGCCGGCGCAGAGCGAACCGAACTTCAGCGCAACTGATCGCAACGCCTGCAGGTATTCCGCCCACGCGACCGCCTTCAGGCGGGGACTCTCATCGCGCCGCGGCGCGCGCCGCATCGGGAAAGCCCGGCTTTCAAGCCGGGCGGTTTCATTGCGCCGCGGCGATGATTTCCGCTAGAACTTTGTCAGTTTCCTCATAGGGAACTTGGCAGGTGCCTACTTGAATGTGACCGCCGCCGCCGTACTTGAGCATAAGGCTGCCGACGTCAACAATCGCCGTCCTGTTGATGACGCTGTAGCCTACTGTCAGCACGCTGTTTACTTTTTGCTTCCCGTCAATGATCCAGATGGAGATATTCTGCTCAGGAAACAATGTGTAGAGGAGGAAACGGTTGCCCGCCGGGATGTTTTCAACGTTTCGGAAATCGGCTATGATCGCGTTTCCTTCGGTTCTGGCATGTTTTTTTACCATTTCAAGGAAGATTTCGCTCTGTTCAAAATATGCATCGATCCGTTCTTTAACATCGGGCAGGGCGAGTATTTCCGTCACCGGCTTGGCGAAAGCCGCCTCAGACGCGAGCTTTTTCATCAGATCGAAGTTGCTGATGGTAAAATTTCTTATTCTGCCCAAACCGGTGCGCGGATCCACGATAAATCCAAGCAACACCCAGCCTTTCGGATGCAGTATTTCATCTTTGCTAAGATCGCCCGAATCCATTTTATCGGCGTATTCAAGCATTTCCCTGAATTGTTTGAATTTTTCATCGCCGCCGTAATAGTCATAGATGACCCTCGCGCAACTCGGCGCTTGCTTTGAGACTCCTTCAAAGTACGTCTTTTGTCCAAGCCGTTCCGTTTCACTTGAGTGATGATCGAACCAAAGCTTACATCCTTTGATATAAGGGACGTTAGCGACAATATCGTTGTCCGTGGCGACAACGAGGCCATCTTGTATATCCTTGGGGTGTACAAATTTCCACTCGTCAATTAAACCCAGCGATTGGAGCAGGGTTCCGCAAACTAACCCGTCAAAGTCGGATCTGGTTATTAAACGCATAAAAGCACTCTCCTTTTTTCAAAAAACCAAACTTTGTTAAGAACACAACTGAAGCTGTTTCAAAAGCTCAAGCATCGAAACCACCTCAATTATCATTATATATTATATACATAAAAATTCTTTTTGTAAATATGTTTTTTGCGGTTTGTTTTCGCCGCCACGCTTTCGAATGAAAGTCTCGTTACTGAAGCCGTTTATCTTCCATGCTTGCGAGTCCGAAGCGCAATTTTTGGAAAACGATCCGTTCCGCAGCCTCTTCAAGCCTGTCTCTGCGGACGGCGCCGGTTTTAAGCGCCGCGAGTATGGCTTTATGGGTGGAGGCGAGCGCGGACGGCCAGGCCATCACCATGTCAATGCCCGCGTTGAGCGCGATTATCGCGGCGGCTTCCGCTTTTATACCGGAAGCCGCGACCGCCCCCATGGAAAAGTCGTCGGCTATGGCTATGCCGGTAAAACCGAGTTCTCCACGCAACCATCCGTTTACGATGAGCGGGGAAAGGCTCGCCGGACGCTCCGCGTCCCGCGCCTGCGCGACAACATGCGACACCATGACGGCGACCGGTTGAGCCGTCTGTCGCCCGGCGCGGATAAGCCCCGCAAAAGGTTTGGCCATATAGTCAAGGGTTTCCCTGTTGGCTGCGAGAGTCGGCAACGCCTCGTGCGGATCCGCGTCCGCGTTTCCCGGAAAATGTTTTACCACGCAGGCGACGCCGGAACGTTCCATGCCGTGGATGAAGGCGGCGCAGGCGGCTTCCACAAAAACCGGATCCGGGCCGTAAGAACGGGTGTCGAGAAAACGGGCGTTCTCTTTGGTGAGGATTTCCGCCACCGGCGCGAAATTCATGGTGACGCCCAAATCGTGTATCTCAGCGCCCGATGCGAAGGCTTGGCCCTCAATTTCTTCCAACGCCTGCGCCCGATCCACAGCGAACGTCCTGTGCCAATACGATTCTGCGGAAGGCAGGCGCCGCACCCCGGCGCTGAAACGGTGGACGCGCCCGCCCTCATGATCCACGGCAAGAAACGGAGCCACGCTCTTTTCAGCGACCGCGTCCACGCATTCCTTCAAAAAGGAGCGCGCCATGTCCTTGTCCGCCTTGAGATTGTAAGAGAACAACATAATCGCGCCCGGCGGACTGTTTTGTAACAGCCGTTTCATTCCCGCGCTTACATGCATGTTCCCGTCAAGCCCCGCGATGATCACCTGAGCCGCAAGCGTGGCGTCATCCATGTCTGAGACAATCGCTTGCGCCCGCTTATGGTACGCGGCCATTTCTTCCAATCGCGTGGCTGCTGCTGCTGC
>JAIRTS010000158.1 GCA_031254795.1 Treponema sp. | reverse complement strand
TCGCCTTCTCTTCCCACCCTTCGGGCATAACCGACAGCAACCGCTCAAAACCTGCTTTTTCCCCTCTCATTCCTTGAACGTATCATTTTTTATGACCTTGTTAAGTAAACGCATATGGGGTATTAACCCCCAAAGAGCTATGCCCTTTAATAAATGGATGCGGGCCGCGTATGGAGAAAAAACAAGGGCTTTTTTACCGATAAGACAAACGCAAAATCTTAATCGATTTTGCAGGGCAACGAGTATTCGAATCGGCTGCTGTTGATGTAAGTATTATTTTAATTGAAAAAAATGAAGCAAAGCAAGAAACATTTGACTGCGTTGTAAAAGAAAATTGCAAAGACAATATGACGATTAAATTACAGAAAGGCAAAAACGATTCTGTTCGCATTTTTCATTATTTTATCGAATTAATAAAAAAATCCTTCATTACGCTCACGCTGCGCCAACTCGCGCATGGTTTAAAGGTAATTTTATTCTTTTATTCGTACCCTTCAGCGCGCTTAAAATTGGCGTCGCCAGCAAAAATGTGGCAGTAGACTGGTTTGCTACAAACCTTCACAGTCACATAATTTCCGAACGAACCTCGTCCATGACGCGACGCGGATACTCCGTTCTTCAGATCGGACTGGTTCATTAATGCCATCTAACTGACGCCAATTTCATTAGACTCTATCGGGATATAGGCCGCGATATTTCCGAAAGGCAGGGCGAAAATCGGGGCAGTCAATTCCGCCGGATTTTTTTCGCAGAATTACAGAAAGAATTCCTCGCCGATAAAGCGATTGAACCTCCCGATTCCTGCCGGGGTTTGCCAAATTCGTTGGTGTTGCGCCTACCGGTTGAATACGCCAATTAGCGAAAAATAGAACGGAATTACCATTGGATAAAAACAGCGGAGCGAGGGAAGAAACAAACGCTGGGTATGGTACTTTAGGAAAGAATGAACCACTCCGCATACAGCCCAAATGTTATGCGCAATGTCCTAAAATGTTCGTACCGTATAAAAAAATATACATTAAAGGACACTTGCGAAAATTCGACCTTTATAATATAATACTAAAAGAAGGTATAAATGATACATTCAAACAAATTAAAGGTCTATTTAGATACAAAAGAGGCTGTTCCAAAACTTCAGTTTTTGGAATAGCCCCACATGTTATTCCTGTGCATTTCCTTATGCAAAATTGTTGCGTGAGGCTGTTTCAAATTTTTTAATATAAGGAGAAAAATATGCGAAGCGATATAGTTAAAAAGGGAATTGCGCGCGCGCCGCAGCGGTCGCTGTTTAAGGCGCTGGGATTTATTGATGAGGAGTTGAGCCGTCCGCTCATCGGGATTGCGGTTGCGAAAAGCGAAATAGTACCGGGACACTTGCACCTTGACGTCATAGCGAAGGTGGCTGCGGATGGCGTGCGCATGGCGGGTGGCGTTCCCATACAGTTTCCCGTTATCGGCGTGTGCGACGGCATTGCGATGGGACACGAAGGCATGCGTTACTCTCTGGTTACGCGGGAACTGATAGCGGACTCCATTGAGTGCATGGCGATGGCGCATGGGTTTGACGCGCTAGTCTTTATTCCGAATTGCGACAAGATCGTGCCGGGTATGCTTATGGCTGCTGCGCGATTGAATGCGCCTTCGGTGTTTGTGTCAGGAGGCCCTATGCTTGCCGGGCGTAAAAGCGATGGCGCGCCGCTGACCTTGACCGACATGTTTGAGGCGGTCGGCGCGGTCGCTTCCGGCGCGATGACCGAGGCGGAGCTTGCCGAACTTGAGAACGCCGCGTGTCCAGGTTGCGGTTCCTGCGCGGGCATGTTTACCGCCAATTCGATGAACTGTGTTGTCGAGGCGCTGGGCATGGCGCTTCCTGGCAATGGCGCCATACCGGCGGTTATGGCCGAACGGATTCGCCTTGCTAAAAAAACCGGGGCGCTTGTTCTTGACGTACTGAAAAAAGACATCCGTCCACGCGCAATTATGATGGAAAAAGCGTTTATGAACGCGCTCGCCCTTGACATGGCGCTGGGCTGTTCCACAAACACGGCGTTGCATCTGCCGGCAATCGCCTGCGAAACGGGCTTTAAACTGGATATGACGCTTTTGAACAAGGTAAGCGCGGCGACGCCGAATCTGTGCCATCTCGCGCCCGCCGGTTCCGCAGTCCTCGAAGATCTTCACGCGGCGGGAGGAGTGCCGGCAGTCTTGGCGGAGCTTGCTAAAAAAAATCTGATCGATGCGACAGCGACCACGGTGTACGGTACGCTTCAAGACAGCGTGAAACACGCGGTGAATCGCAACACCGCTGTTATCAGACCCATAGACAATCCTTTCTCCCCAACCGGAGGACTTGCGGCTCTGTTCGGCAACCTTGCGCCGGATGGCTGTGTTGTCAAACAAAGCGCGGTCGCTCCCGGTATGTTGAGGCACGAGGGGCCGGCGCGTTGCTTTGATTCCGAAGACACGGCTTTTAATGCGATCATGAGCGGAGAGATACTCGCGGGAGACATAGTGGTCATCCGGTATGAAGGTCCACGCGGAGGACCGGGCATGAAGGAAATGCTTGCGCCCACTGGCGCGCTTGCGGGCAGGGGGCTTGACGACAAGGTCGCGCTTGTTACGGACGGACGCTTCTCGGGCGCGACTCGCGGCGCGGCCATCGGTCATGTGTCGCCCGAAGCCGCTGAAAATGGGCTTATCGGGCTTCTTAAAGACGGGGATCGCATCAGCATCGACATACCCGCCCGCACTATTACGGCGTTGTTAAGCGACGCGGAGATAGCGCAAAGAAGATGTGAAAAAGCGCCCTTTATTCCCAAGACGTGTGATCCACGCGGTTATCTTGCGCGCTATGCAAGGCAGGTCAGTTCCGCCGCAATGGGCGCGGTGTTTAAGTAAATGTTTAGACACCGGCCCCGCCGGTCATGAAGGGTTGCCTTTTAGAGCGCGGCATGTCCCCATTGCGAATGAATCCGCCCGCATGAGTTGTAGGCGGACAGCTACAAAGTCTCCCTCGGTCTCTCAATGACGGGCGATTGTAACTGATTTGCCGCGCGGACAGCCCATTCGCCCGCCACGGCGCGGCGTCCGCTCAAGATGCTCCACAATTCGCGGGCTGCCGTCGCTTTGCCATTTGCGTACAAAGCGCATCCGAGGTAATACAACTCTTTGTAGTAATCTGTGGAATCCATAAAAGCGATCAAAGCGGGGTCAGCCTCCGCCTCTTCAAGCGTCGCCTTCAACGAGATAAATTCAAAATCATAGCGGTTTCTGATAAGTTCGTTGATAATGAGCGTGCTGTTTATTAAAAACGAGAACATCAGATGCTCTTGGGCGTTGGCATGTCTGCCCGAATTGTAGTAAAAAAAACCCAAAAGTTGGTGTATCCGTTCAACCTGGGCATTGTCGTAGCGATACACCGTCAGGAAACGCGTTATACCGTCGTCGCTTTCGAGGAGCTTCGACATGGCGCTCCGCGCATACAGTTGCGCGGAACCACCCGACCATAGAACATCCGCCCCCAGAATGACCAGCGCCCATTCCTCCATTGCGTTGTAATCCTGCTTAATGCGAAAAACATCGACAATTCTATAAAGGATGTCCATATCAAAATAGGGATTCTCCAGATTCGCCCGTTGTTCGTGAGCCTTTTGGTACTGTCTCGCGGCGAGGTTCAGTTCTCCTTCAATGCGGTACACCTCGCCGATCCAGTATTCAGCTTCCGGATAATTTTTCAGCGTTCCGATTGCCTTGAGCGCATCGTTTGCGGATCCGTTCAGTGATTGTTTGGGAATGCGGAAATAGAGTTCCTTGAGCGCCGTTGCGGCGTTTTCAAGGTAATTTCTCTCAATGTACCGCTCAACGTCATCAAGAGAATCTTTCATGCGCCGCACTTCGGGGAGAGAAAGAACATAGATAAGGTCTTGCTCCATCTTTTCGTACATCGCCCTGCGGTTTCGTTTGGCGTCTTCAAAAGCGTTGAGAGCGTCGCCGTATTGTCCGTTCCTAAAAAAAGTTTTGCCTTCCTCAAGGGTATACCAATAGGGATACGTTGCTCTTTGTCCAAACAACTGCGAAGAGAGAAAAATAAGGACAAAGACAAACGAATTTTTTTTCATGGTTTTTTATTATATCGGTAAAAAGGGGTTGTTTCAATAGAGGAATCGACGTGTTCACGGCGTGGGATCGCCGCACGAACGCGATTTTCTATGCATTCCACCTTATTGCGCCACAAATTCCGCGCCCCGCGCGTCGGGAAGCGTAAGACTCGTCAAAGCGATATACAAATAGGGAAAACCATCCTCTTCATAGCTCTTTAATACGCCCGTAGCCTCAACCCACTCATCCTCTTTGGGGTACTGCGGCTGAAGCGTGAGGCTGTCGTCCCACGCCACCTCAAAGCCCGCGTTTCCGTCGTTTCCACAGCATCCAGGGCCATACCGGATGACAAAGTAGTAATTCTTATCCACGTACGGTTGCGACT
The DNA here is from genome assembly GCA_031254795.1 of Treponema sp. GTDB lineage: Bacteria > Spirochaetota > Spirochaetia > Treponematales > Breznakiellaceae > JAIRKH01. Next base: position 14,562 of record JAIRTS010000158.1, on the reverse strand, counting down.
TAAAAAGTCCTTGCAGTTTTATTGTTTTGCCGAAATAATCTTCCGGATTGAGGTACACGTCATTTACCTGCGATATAAACAATTTTTCTTTTATTTCAATTGTTTCGGATCGCGTCTCGCTGGAATCGCCATTCTCAGCCTTGTCCGCGCCCGCCGGCTCTTCACGCGGAGGCAACCGCACCGACGCGGTTTCGGCGTTGTTGCTTTTTGCCGTGGCAAGCGCCGCCACCGCCGACTCTTTCTCGTTGCCGCAACCGGCGGCGAACAAAACGCATATAAGCGCCGCGAGCGCGCCTGCGCTCCTATTCTTCATAATTGATATCCCCTTTTTAAGTGAATTAATTGTCCAGAATAAAATGAACGCGAAAATATTCACCAGCACAACACTCGCGCCGGTAGGCGTTGCGTACACATACGAGAGGACGATGCCGATAAAAAAACAGCATATTGAAACGCATACGGAGCAAACGCTCACGCTCTTAAACTGTTTGAATAGACGCATTGCAGTGAGCGCGGGAAAAATGATGAGCGCGGAAATAAGCATCGCGCCCATCATGCGCATGCCCAGCACAATGGTAATTGCGGTTAAAAAAGCGATAAGCATGTTATACAAGCCGGTTCGGATGCCGGTCGCTTGGGCGAAAGTCTCGTCAAATGTTATGGCGAACAGTTTATGATAAAACAGGACGAACAAAACAAGCGCCATAACCGACAAGGCGACGCTCAAATACACATCATTTTTATTCATGGCAAGGATGCTGCCGAACAAGTAATTGCACACATCGGTGTTCATGCCGGTTGTCTGCGATATGATTATGACACCCAAAGCCAGAGAGCTTGTCGAGACAAGCGCGATGGCGGCGTCGCCTTTTATCAGAGTTTTCTCGCCCAGCCGCAGCAACAGAAACGCCGCGGCTATGACGATGGGAATGGAAACTGTAAGGGGCGCAAGGTTAAACGCGGTCGCTATAGCGAGAGAACCGAATCCAACATGGGAAAGGCCATCCCCTATCATAGAGTACCGTTTTAACACAAGGCTCACGCCAAGAAGCGCCGAGCATATTGAAACGAGCGCGCCGACTATAAAAGCTCTGACAAGAAAAGTATACGAGAACATTTCAGAAAATATAATAAACAGGTCATTCATTTATGGCGCCTCCAATTAATTGTGTGTACTGAGACGATTGCCTATATTCGTCCTGGGTTCCATAAAAACACCGTGTTGGCGTAATATGCAACACATGCCGCGCATATTTTAGGGACGATTCAATGTCATGGGAAACCATGACGATGGCAATGCCGATCTCCTTGTTTAGTGTTTGCAACAGTTCATACAGTTCCGCCGTAACCAGCGGATCAAGTCCGGCGGCGGGTTCATCCAGCACAAGCATTTTGCGCGTCGCTCCGCGTCCGGTGCCGCCGGACAGTTCCTCGTCGGACAGCGCCGTGCTTAAGGCGCGGGCAAGGAGGACGCGCCGTTGCTGTCCACCGGACAGTTCCCGAAAACAGCGGCGCCGCAAATCCTCAATATTGAGCCTCCGCATAATGTTCGCGGCGGTTTCTTTTTCTTTGCGGGAATAAAAGGGGCGCAAGCCCATGCGTCCGGTCATTCCCGACAACACAATTTCCGCTACGCCGGCCGGGAAATCTTTTTTCGCGGCGGAGGCTTGGGAAAGATAGCCGATTTCACCGCCCCGCATCCGAGCGCGGCGACGCCCCTTTCCGCGATTCGGAGCGGATGGCTCGGCGTTTATCGTGACGCCGCCTTGCAGCGGGGAAATAAGCCGCAACATGCCTTTGATAAGGGTGCTTTTTCCAGACCCGTTTTCACCCACGATGCAAAGATAATCGCCTTTCTCAACGGAAAAAGTGAGGTTATGCACAACAATATGTCCATCATAGCCAAATGAAGCGTTTTGACAGGTTAGTATGGCGTCAGCATGAGTTGTCATGACTTATTATAAACCTCCCAAAAACTATAAAAAGCTGTTTTATCATATACAAATCTCCGGGGCTTTTTCAAATTTGAAAAAGCGTCTCGTACGCCGTCTTTTTTAAAACCACCTGATTGGGAAAAGGTTGCATCCAAAAGGTGTTTTTAACGGACGGCTCGCTTGGCCACGTGGCAGGGATTGAAGTGGAATTTGCCGCAAGGCGACGCCAGACATCGTCTGTGCCGTCATTGCCGGTTGACAGTCGCTCACCAACTCCAGCTTTCAAGCTCTTTCCCCAGCAATCCTGCCATAAGCGCAACCGTTGCGGCGCGTACTTGGGCGAGCGAAGCCGCGTCCAGCGACCACCTGCTCAACGCCGCCGGCGGCGCGTTTTCCACTGCGACAAGCCATTTTCTGGCGCTGGCTCCCAGCGTAATTCCGTGATGTCCCGCGCCGCACAAAGGACACAGGAACGCGTCTTCAACCGGCGCGTACAGGACGGCACCCTCAAACTGGGAAGCGCACAAGGAACATTCGCGCAGGGAAGGTTTTTCTCCAATCAGATCGATCCAATTCCACAGGAAATGGTAAAAAACACGCGACGCCATACGCTCGTCCGCGCCGTCAAGGGCATCAAGCGTCCTGCCTGCGTGTTCAAGCGCCGCCACCCAATTTCCGCCTCCGGCGTGGGAAGCCGCAACCGTATCCACAACCGCAGCAGCCGACATGGAACGCTCGTATAACTCACGCAAACCGGGACGCCATTGCTTCACGTCAAAATCCGTAACCTTCATAAAATCTTTCACCGTGTCGTGATACACCCACAGCGTCCCCTGATGAAAAGGCGACACGCAGGCGCGTAACTTGCTTTTTGGTCCCCCAAACACGGTCGCTCTGATAACGCCACTTTCGGCTGTGAGAAAAAACGCCTCACGGTTTGACTCTCCAACAGGGCGCATGCGAAGAACAAGGGCGGAATACGTTGCATTACGGGACATACTCTATTTTCCGAGATATGAAATGGCCGTCTGCCGGAGATTTTTCTGAACAACTTGGACTTCCGTTCAAATAAAGCGCTTCTTTCAGGGCGTTTCGGCGTCCGCCGTCACATCGCGCCGCCAGCAGCTTACGCCGTTATCGTCATACCTTCTTTCGCTATAATAACCGCTGTACGATTCAGCCTATTCAGTTTGCTCAGAAGACCGCCTGTTGAGGGACAATCGTCCTTAACCTGCCATTCTTTTTCAAGGCGGATGAGATCCTCATCGGATCTGTCAGGGTCGTGGTGGAAAATGACCAGTTTCTTTACACTCGCGTCGCGGACGCTTGGAATTACACGCTCGTAGAACGAATGCCCCCAGCCGTGCCTGCCATTATGGTACTCGGCTTCGGTATATTGACAGTCATGGATAAGCACATCTACGTTTTTGAAGAAAGCGGCTATCTTCTCATTCTCCTCTTTTGCCACACGCTCCCCTTCTTCGGCGGTCACTTCATCATAATCTGACGCATTGACGTCTGTGGGGAACAGATTCATAAACGGTTCGTGATCGTACACCGTGACAATAGATTTTCCCTTATACTCAAACCGGTAGCCCAGACAAAGCGTCGAGTGATTCAGGTACTTGGTTTTAACAAAAAGTCCATCGCCAAGATCAAGCGTCGTTTCCTGCATTTGCTCGTATTTGATCTGGGCGGAAAGCTCGCTCAAGCGTATGGGCCAAAAGTTATGATCCAGTTGCATCTTTAAAATACTTTCCAAGGTCTCGCCCGTGGTTGAAATGGGACCCCAAATGCGCAACATGGTGGAGGAGATAAAAAGCGGCGAGAAAAGCGGGAAACCGATCAAGTGATCCCAATGCGTGTGAGTGACGAAAATGTCCGCGTCAATGGGACCCTTCTTGAAATCATTTGCCATAAGATAATTTCCCAGCAAACGCACGCCTGTTCCCAAATCGACAATGACAAGTCTTTCGTCGGCGCGTATCTCAAGACATGACGTGTTGCCGCCAAATATAACTGTAGACGACCCAGGCGCCGGAATTGACCCTCGTACTCCCCAGAAACGAACCGACAACATAGCTACTCCTTATAATACGTTTTAAAAACTTCAACGTGGAGGACACGAACTCTTTAGGACGCGACATTCATTGTCCCGTCTATATCTTTAAAAATATCATCGCTTTTTCAATCTCAATCAAAAATTCCGCTTCCATCTCAACAAAAACATCTTTTGAAATTTTTAGCTCATTCAGAACCGCCTGCTCGATCTCGTCAGGCTGTATGTCGCCAGAAAACCCCCGCCCTGAGAAATTAACATAATTATTTGCCGCCACAACGGTAAACACTATATCCTTATGCTCTCCATTGTACGCCCTATAAGTATGATGGCATGCAATCGCGTCCAACAACGCCCTGTCCAGTTTCCATAACTCCGCGAGCATTTGACCCACCTGACAATGGTTAGTGTCAAACAATCTGTTTTCAGCGCAAAACAAGGGTTCTTGCGCTTTGTCAGCCTCTACAATGGCATTCATGTAATTCTTGTCAAACACGGCGTCAAGAGGTATTTTACCTATGTCATGAAGAAGGCCGGCGGAGAAGTAGTCTTCCCATTGTCTCCGGTCAATGTCCCGTCTCTTTGCCAGCAGTTTTGCCGCAACGCCCACACCTAAAGAATGTCGCCAAAACTCGTTCATGTCAAGACTACCCTCGTGGTTTTTTTTCGCAATGCTTCCCATCGCCGCAGTCGAAAGAGCCAAATTCTTTACGGTGTTAAGCCCAAGCAGGATTGTGGCCTGCACAAGGCTTGTATTGCGATGATTCGCACCATAATAAGCCATATTGATAAGTTTTAGCACTTTTGCCATGAGAACCGGATCCAAAGAAATCACCCTTTTCAGATCCACCGGGCTTGTTTTGGGATTATCACAAATTTCCATCACCTTGGAAACCGTTGTGGGAAAGCTCGGCATAGCGTCTATAAATCGTTTTATCTTTTCATGAAGTTCGTGATCCACAGTGTTTTATCCATAATTACTAAAGCAAGTTGTCACTCCATCATTGAAACGGCCGTTTTCACCTTTTGGGTAAAGCGCTCCAATACCACAGGATCCGGCAGGCTTGATGAAAGCGTCTCTAAATAGCCGAGGAAATCGGCGATCTCCTCCCTGTTAAGCGCGCCGCTCCCTTCTCCTCCGGCGTCGCCTTCCGGCAGTCTGGAAGGTTCCAATGTCAGATCCTGCCTAGAACTTATCTTTTTTATTTGCGCCTTGAGCGGATCTATGAGGGTTTGCTGTTTTAGGCGTAAATCCTGAATTTCCCGTAAAATGCCCCGGTGTCCCATAAAGGTGTTGATGATGTGTTCCATATTGATGCGGACAGCACTCTGATCAAACGCCACTCTCCGCTCTTCGGGAAGAAAGCTGGTCATTTCTTTAAGGTACTTCATAAATTCAAGCAAGTGCGGTATTTCAAAACCCATAAAATCACCGGAAAGAGGCTCAAGTTCGGGCTTCGGCAGGTTGAAGGGGAGCCCTACTTCTTCATCAAGAAGCATATCAGCAACGGCAAACATAACTTTAGGCTCAGCGTCACTCTTTACGCTATCCATATTGCGTTGCGCCAAATCGTAACCGGAACGTTCTTCAAGCGCCCGCATAAAATGACGGATCGCTTCTTCTTTGTACCCCTGCATTGCAAGCGTCGCGCCCATGTTATTCCACGCCTCGGCGTTGAGCGGATCCTCATCAAGAATAACGTCAAAGGCGCCGCCAGCTTTATCAAGTTGCCCTAGTTTCGCCAGAACAGAACCAAGATTGAGCCGCGCCGCCGTCCAACGGGGGGCTATACTCACCGCGATATCATATTTCCGCATCGCTTCCTGCAATTGGTTGTTCGCCTCAAGCGCGATGGCGTAATTGTAGTAAAATTTTGCGTTGCCGCCGTCCCGGGAAATAGCCTGCTGAAACGTGGAGAGAGCCTTGGCAATGTCTTGCGTCTCAAAATACACGATGCCAAGATTGTTGTACGCTGACGCAATTTCAGGATTACACTCAATCACTTTTGCATACGCCATAAAAGCGGCTTTCAAATTTTTTTCCAGTATTTGAATGTCCGCTATATAGCGGTAGAATTCAATGCGCGTAGGATCGAGTTCAATCGCATCATGAAAGATGCCGAGCGCGTCCTTGAGTTTGCCCCGCCACCTGTAGACTATCGCAAGCGCGCCCAACGCGTCAACATCATGAGAATCCCTTTCCACCAAATTTAGGAATTCCGCTTCAGCTTCCTCAAGCATGCCTGTTTTTGCAAGCGTTATGCCGAAAAGAAAGCGAGCCGTTCTGTTATGAGGCGACTCTTCAAGAATATTCCTCAACAATTCTTCCGCGTTTTCATAATCGCCATCTTTAATGAGCTTGGCGATTTTCTGCATTTCTATAACACTCATTCTGCCATCCTTCCATGCATAAACATTCACCGCATCTGTAAAGGTCTTGCCGTCACTTCACGTGAAAACATCCCCAGATGGGGCGGACTCAGACTGTCGTATGCGGCGACCGCAAAATAATAAAGCGTACCATTTTTCAGTCCGTCAATCCGAATCGCTGTGCGTTTTCCTACGTCTATAGGAGACTCGCCCAACAAGGAATCCGCTCCAAAATACGTACCGGAAACGGTACCATAGTATACAAAATAGCCCATTGTATCAATATCCGGGCTGTTTTTCCATGACAAATCTACAACGCCGTCTCCGGCAATGGCGACAACCAGCGTAGGTGGAAGCGGCGGCTCGTCGGGCTTATAAACGACGCGGATTTCGTCCAAATACGGACTCGCTTCCCCGTCTCCGCTTGGGTAAAAATGCACCGCAAGCTGCACGTATCTGCCTTTTACGTGTTCATCAAGGGGGACTCCGGGCGTTAACGCTTGCCATTCGCTTATCCAGCGGTATGGGGAATCAGAGGTGCGGATAAAAAATTGAAGCGCGGATTCATCGGAGAATTTGAACGTGGCGTTTCCGGCAAATTCGTTTCGGACCTTGTTGTCCACAAAAGAAAGCCTGCCGGTCAAAGCGTCAACTCTAAGTATCTGAACATTCGGTTCTCCCAGATCAATGCCGCGAGTCTCTATGCGCCCGCCTGACGCGGGGAATTTTGCGGTGTAAACCGTTCCCCCTATCTCCGTGTCAATCCGGTATCCCCCGCTGATTCGCACTTCATCAAGCAAACCGGAAAATTGTTCGCCCAAGGCGAGGCTGCCGTCCTCCCCGATAAGCGGGGTATACACATCGCCTCCTTCGCGCCCTGTTGAAGTCGCGTAGGCGATGGCTTCGATCTTGCCATTGACGAGGTACTCCAACAGACCGGTGTGAGCGTCGAACCGGATAAGGTGATGCGACCATGTTTTGGGAATGATCGGTGTGATGCCAATAAGGGTGATTGTTGAACGCGCGTCATCGTGTGGCGAGGCGAAAAAGTCAAGAAACGTCCACTGGAATCTGTTTTTGGACGCGGCGCACGTGACGTACTGCATAATGTAGCCGGTTCTTGTTCGCTGTTTCGCGGCGCTCCACGAAAACACCTGTTCGCCCGCGCCCATATTGAATGGCTGTGTCCAAAACTCCACGCTGAAATCCCCAACCCGTTTGCCAGACGCAAACAGCGCGTCTTGCGACCGGGGCGTAATGACAAGTGGAGCGTGAGCAGAGGCGCCGCTTCTTTCTGAAAAAACCGCCGCGCCCGCCCCGTACCGCGCCATGAGTCTGCCCACTTGAGACACGGCGCCAGCGTTTTGTACCGTCACCTTATAGTGTCCGGCGCCATCGTCAAAACGATCCGGCGAGGACTCGTCAAAGGCAAGCGACATGTCGGTGTAAACGCTCGGCGCGGCAGGTTGAGCTGCAACCAGCGCAAGCGCTGGCCAGGGGCGCTGGGCGTCAACCTCGGCGACGCCTTCCCGTTTCTCGATCAAAGACCAGCCGGCATCCTGCCCGATGCGCAGAGTCAATTCGCCTAAGCCAAAAAGCGGCGAGAAAAGGGTGAAAAAGGACAATGAAAGCAAAACGACTTTTAGTTTCATACACGTAAAGGTATTATCTACGGAAATTGCCGCAAAGTCAATGCTTATTTATGAGTAATTTGATGATTTTTACTGTTTTGAATTCGCGGCGCGCCGTGTTGTTGCGCCGCGCCATTGGACGATGCATAAAGCGGCCTGTTCCAGACGTTTTTGGAACAGGCTTGATGTAGAAAAACGCGATGCCAGGCTATGCTATAAAGTGATTTTTGTATAATCCCCACCAAAATCGTCGATAGTCAAAGTCGATCCGTCCTGCGAACAGAGCGCGACTTATTGTGGTCCGTCCAATCTATCCGGGAAACGGCGGTGTCAGGCGCCTGGCCCCGCCTTTTTTTATATGAACCGTTACGCGGCTCGACCGTCCACGCGGTCGCTCCCGAGTGCAAGCGTCCTCTGGTCCGCGTTTGTCGTGTGGAGGCTCATTTATGAGCGCTTGAGCCAGTTTCAACCCTGAAATTTTGAAACAGCCTCGCTAGTCACTATATTTTTAGAAAAATCATGCGGCACTTCACAAGGCGAAATACAGCCTCCGCCCACGCGATTGCGCGTATGGAGGCTATTCCCCCGTGTCGCGAGGCTTAACCATAGCGTCCTACCGCCCGGTGGAACCGAAACCACCCGCCCCGCGTTCCGTCGCAGGCAGGCTGGATGTTTCCTCAAGCGCCGCCCTCATTACGGGCGTGAAAACAAGTTGGGCTATGCGGTCGCCGTTATTAATGACAACCGGCTCCTGTCCTAGGTTGACGAGGATAACGCGCACCTCGCCGCGATAGTCAGAATCTATGGTGCCGGGAGCGTTCAACACAGTTACGCCCTGTTTATATGCCAAACCGGAGCGCGGGCGCACTTGCGCCTCATAGCCTTCCGGTATTTCCAGCGCAAAACCTGTGGGAATCCGCATCCGTTCCAGCGGACGCATGACAACCGGCTCCACCAGAAATGCCCTGATATCCATACCCGCCGCCCCAGCCGTCTCGTACCGGGGCGGCGCGACATCGGGAGAGATTTTACATACTTTGACAACGACCGGTGACGCCATAGCGGACAAGGAGAGGGCGCGTCTGCTATGACGCCGTTGGCGTCCGCCAACGGCGTCATAGACACCACCGGGTATTCCGGCAATCAAACACCCCGCTCTTCCTCTTTAAAACCTTCTTGGAGGCCTATCCCCTCGCGGCCTGTCTCCGCCGTGAGGCGGTCTTCCACCGGAAGCGGAGTGTTTCCTCTCGCCGTCAGGATCAATGGCGTCGATATAAGAAAGGTTGATGCGCCCCATCTTGTCAATTTCCACCAGTTTCACCGGAATCTCCTGGTTTTCATGGATCACATCCGTCACAGAATTTACATGCTCGCGAGAAAGTTTGGAAATATGCACCAACCCTTCCTTGCCGGGCAGAATTTCAACAAAAGCCCCGTATTCCGTGACGCGCCGGACAACGCCGTTGTAGACACGCCCTACTTCCGGATCAGACACAATGCCGGTAATCGCGAGTTTCGCTTCATCGGCGTCTTTTGGGTTTTTTCCATATATAGTGACCGCGCCATCATTTTCCGTGTTGATGGTGACATGGTGCTGCTCACAGAGCGCCTTGATGGTCTTGCCTCCGGGTCCAATGAGCGCGCCGATCTTGTCGACCTCGATCTTCATGGTGACTATCTTGGGCGCAAATTCGCTTATATCAGGCGCGGGCTTGCTGATGGTCTGGTTCATTATAGAAAGAATGTGGAGTCTGCCCCGTTTCGCCTGTTCGAGGGCTTTTCGCATGATCTCAATGTTAAGTCCCGCTATCTTGATGTCCATCTGGAAGCCGGTGATGCCGGATTCGGTTCCAGCGACTTTAAAATCCATGTCGCCGAGGTGGTCTTCCTCGCCTAGGATGTCGGACAGCACCGCGTACCGCTCTCCGTCGGTGACAAGCCCCATCGCGATGCCGGCGACCGGCTTTTTCATAGGCACGCCCGCGTTGAGCAGGGACAATGTTCCACCGCATACGGTCGCCATTGACGAGGAGCCATTGGATTCCATTATCTCCGACACCAACCGAATGGTGTAGGGGAAATTTTCTTTGCCGGGGAGCATAGCTTCCAAGGAGCGACGGGCGAGATTGCCGTGTCCAATTTCACGGCGTCCGGTACCGAGTCGCCCGACTTCGCCCACCGAATAGGGCGGGAAGTTGTAGTGCAGAATGAAATGCTCGCGCTTGTCGCCGTCAATGTCATCGTACACCTGTTCATCCATAACGGTGCCAAGCGTAGCGACCGCAAGGGACTGGGTTTCGCCGCGGGTGAATAACGCGGAACCGTGGGTACGCGGCAGGACATCAATTTCGCACTCAATGTTTCTGATGTCTTCGAGTCCGCGTCCATCAACACGTTTGCCGTGGTCCAGAATTGACGAGCGGAGTATCTCGTATTGCAAATCCTCAAACAATGCGTCAAACAGCTTCGCCTGCGTTTCGTTGGCAAACTGCTCTGCGTATTGGGTTTTAAACTCGGACTTCACCTGATGGATCGCCGCGCGCCGCGTCTGCTTGCTGTCCTTAAAGCACGCTTCTCGTAATTTGGCGAATGCGACGGAGCGGATGGCGTCGGCGTTTTGAAGCGTATCGCCGCTCTCAATAAGCGGGAGCTTTTCTTTCCCAACAAGAGAGCGCAACTTTTCCTGCAATTCACAACATTCGATGATGACCTCGCGCGCCTTCTCAAGCGCATTTATCATCACCTCCTCGCTCACCTCTTTCGCGCCGCCCTCCACCATGGTGATGCCATCTTTGGACCCGGCGACCACAATCTCAAGCGTTGACTTCTCAATGTCACTGTACGTGGGATTCACGATAAGCTCGCCGTTCACCTGACACACCCGTACGCTCGCAATAGGTCCGTTAAACGGTATGTCGGAAATGTGAACAGCCGCCGAAGACGCGATGATGGCAAGCATATCCGGAGGATTCACCTGATCCGTCGAAAGCGTCGTCGGCACAATCTGAATTTCCCGTCCAAAATTTTTCTCAAAAAGAGGGCGCATAGGACGATCAATGAGACGAGACACGAGAATTTCCTTGTCTTTCGGGCGTCCTTCCCTCTTGATAAACCCGCCGGGAATTTTTCCCGCCGCATAGTATTTTTCATTGTAATCTACGGTCACCGGCACATAATCAAGTCCGGAGACCGCGTCTTCCGAACAACACACCGTAGCAATGACCGCCGAACCTTCGTACTGGGCAAAAACAGCGCCGTTCGCCTGTTTTGCGATTCTGCCGGTTTCCAACGTCAGTTCTTTACCGGCAATGTGCATAGATATTTTTTGCATGTATTTACTTTCTAAGACCCAAATCCTTTAGAATTGAGCGGTACTTTTCAAGATCCGTGCGCTGAACATACTTGAGCAGCCGGCGGCGTTTGCTAACCAGAATCGACATGGCCCTTTGACTGGACTTGTCTTTCTTGAATTGTTTGCGATGTTCCGTAAGGTGATTAATGCGTTTAGTTAGGATCGCAATCTGGACTTCCGAATCGCCGGTGTCTTTTTCGTTTTTGCCGTACTTTGTAATAATGGAAGCCACTTCTTCTTTGTTTAATGCCATAAATAAAAACTCCTCTGTTTTTTCATTATAATACTGAACTTTTCAAAAAAGTCAAGGGCGCAAGCAAATAGTACGGCGAAAAACGGTTTATCGCATGGCTATTTCAAAACACAGACGTGGATCAACGGGTTCCCTTCCCAAAAACGCCGCCGCCTTCACCCAATCTCCGGCGCGCAACGCCGCCCGTATACGGCTTGAACTGACCCGCTCGCCCCGGAACATAATTGGCTCCACAACTTCACACGCCACGCCATGCTCCGCAGTTATGCTTTTTACCGCTTGCGCGTCCGTGTCAAGACAGCATCCGCACCGGAAATTGTATCCCACAACGAGAAAGCGGAGGTTTCCTTGATAGATGAGCACTTCGATAAACTCGCGCCCTTTCAAACATCTGAAATCATCGGAGAAATCAATGAGAATCGTTTTTTTGACGCCCATTCGCTCAAAAATGATGAGTTTCTCATGCAATGTAATGATGTCTCCGGCATAGGTCTGCGGCGCAAGCGTCTGTTTTGGATTTTCCCGGAACGTAATGACCGTAGGACAAGAGCCGTGTTCCACAACCTTCCGTATAAGGGACTGATGTCCGCGATGCACCCCATCGAATACGCCGATTGTCATGGCGGAAGGGGGATTTGCCGCGCCGGTTACGCTGGCATCGCTGGCTACACCGTTTATAAAATCGTCCCAGTCAAGCGTCTGCATACACATATCCATACTTCCACGTTTTCTCTTTTTTTTCTATAAATGCGATGAATTGTTCTACGCCATTCTCTTCGTGAAAAACGCCGAGCGTTCCATCTACGGATTCCGCGAATTCGCCGAATTCGCCGCGCATGAGCGGCGCGAGGTTTTTGCCGTATGTCATGTCCCGCGCCGTTTGCGCGTCGACTGCGCGACATGGCATGTTCAACAATGCGAACATTTTTTTGTCCACGGGCTGAAGCAACGATTCGCGCTTTATATCCACAGACGCGCCTACGGCGGCTTCCGCAACGGCGCCAGACAACTCGTTTTCGCCAACCGCGGCTTCCAACCGAAAGCCCGCTATGCGCGTACGGTTAAGGGACACGAGGTGGGCGCGGGACCCGGCGGCGCGGGCAATGTCGCGGGCAAGAGCGCGGATGTAGGCGCCTTTGGAGCAATGCACCCTGATTTCGGCGAAAGGCGGCGCATAGGATGCAAGCTCCAGGCGATAGATCGAGACAGGCCGCTTTTGCAACGCGACGGTTTCACCACTACGCGCAAGCGCGGAAGCCCGCCTGCCGCCAACGTGGACAGCCGAATACACGGGCGGCTCCTGCATAATGGCGCCTTGAAACTGCGGAAGCACGGATTCAAGCGCATCAAAAGACGGTGCCGGCGCTTCCGCAATCACGGCGCCTTCGGGATCAAGGGTGTCGGTTTCTTCGCCGAATTTGACGACCCCTTCGTATTGTTTGTCGCAACCCACGAAAAGGGGCGCGAGCTTCAAAGCTCTGCCTACAAGCGCCACCAACAAGCCGGAGGCGAACTTGTCAAGAGAACCGGTGTGGCCGACTTTATTGGTTGACAGCGCTTTTTTTACCGCTGCCAGCGCCCCGAAAGAAGTGACGCCGCTTTTTTTATGGTAGAGCAGATAACCGGAAATTTCAGAATTGCGCATGTACGCATACATTATAGCATATCGCTTCAAAGATGAACTACCCCGCGCAATTCCCGCGATCCAATTCGCTGAACGCTTCCCGCAGGAACGCATCCAAAAAGAGCAGCCCCTCGCGCGTAAGGCGCGTTCGTTCCCGATCAAAAAGCCCTCCATTCCTCCACAATGCGATGGTCTTGGGGATGCATGACTCAATGCTGGTATGAAAACGCGTGCGGAACAGCGCCTCGTCGGGGCCAAATATGGTGCGAAAACCCATCAAAAACGTTTCTTTTATAATGGTGGCTCTATCGAGGCGTTCCACGGCGACGATGGGGTTTATAAGATAGGAGTCAACATCCGCCACTACGGCGCGCCGTACGCCCGTACCGGTCTCATCGTCAATAATGGTGCCGGAAGCTGCGGCGCCTATTCCCAGCCAGTTTTCCATGCGCCAATACCGCAGGTTATGGGCAGACATGTTTTTTTTCCTCGCTTCATGCGCCGCGCTTTCCTCGTGTATTTCGTTCGCTTCGTGCGTTTCCTCGTTTCGGCAGAAATTGGAGACTTCGTATTGAACATAACCGTTCCGTTCAAGCTGGTCTCGTCCGGCAAGCCATAGGCGATCTATGCGATCCGCGCCGCAGTTAAAGCGCCGCGTTTTCTCCCATTTTTTCCATAAAGGCGTCCGTTCATCCACCGTCAGGCTGTACAGGGAAACATGGGCGGGTTCAAAGGCAAGCGCCTGTTCAATATCGGCTTGCAAAATAGCTTCGTTCTGGAAGGGAAGCCCGGCGATGAGGTCTACGGAAAAAGCAGCCGGAAAAAACGAACGCGCAAGCTCTAGTCGTTCCCGTAAAAGCCGAGCCTCCCCGACCCTGTTCACCGCCACGCGGGACGGCTTGTGGAAGGTCTGTACGCCGAGGCTGACGCGGGTCACTCCGGCGGCGGCGCATGTCTCAAAAAAAGCCTGGTCAGCGGATTCGGGATTCGCCTCAACCGTATACTCCAACGGGACGTTGGGCGACAGTACGGCGATCTCCGTGAGCAGCCGCTTCAGGCGTTGGCACCCCAGCATGGAAGGGGTGCCGCCGCCTATGTAGACAGTCGGCACGGATGTTATGACATCGCGACCTTCGGCAACGGAAAGCGCCTGCCGCGTGTCGGCGAGCAGGCGGTCTACATAGAAATCAAGCCGGCGATCCTCAGATTTCACTGGAATCGAGTAGAAGTCGCAGTAATCGCATGCGCCGGCGCAAAATGGTATGTGCAGGTAAAGGGAAGCTTCCATATCTTTCAATCGGACGCAACGCGGCGATTGTTTAGAAAAACGCGCGACGCG
>JAIRTS010000128.1 GCA_031254795.1 Treponema sp. | reverse complement strand
AACTCGGTTATTTTGGAACAGCCTCATTTGACAAAAAATACGACAGGAATATACGCGCTACTTCCTAAACTCCGGCTCAGCCCTGAACAGCCGTTCCACCACCCAGTCCGCAAGCGAATACGCGTAGGGAGAACCTGAAACCGAAGCGTTGCGCTTGTTTGAGTCCAATTTCGCGCCAACGCCGATGACGCGGCTTGTTCCGTCGCCGAGTTCCAGTACAATGCGCCCTTCGTTAAAGGACATGGGATCTGCGGTGGCATCGCCAGCGTCGGTTACAAAATCATCGCCCTCGGCGTCCAGAATGGCGCGTACATAGGCATCCACCTTCGGCGTGTCAGCTTCCTGCCCATTGACCGTCCAGCCGCCGTTTGCGCGGGAAAACGTCAGCGTCACGGGCACTGACGGAACAGCGGACGAAGTACCAGCTATTCCGTCAGCCGAATCATCGGGCGAGTCGCTTTCCGCGTCGTCTGCGGGAGGCAGGGTGACAATCATCCGCTGTACGCTGTCAACTGTGAGGCTCCCGGTTTCAGGAAACAGGCGGAGGTTGTACCACGCGGTCTTTGCGCTTGAAACGTAGTTGGAAATTGAGAGCGATCCTGAACGCGTCTCGTTCTTGCCGGCTTTTCTCAGGTATGCCTCGGCGCCGGACGCATCCGTATCGCCAACCAGAAGGTCAAGGAGGGTTGTCATGCCGCCACGCGCCGTTATACGCGCCGCGCTGTCTTCCGACAGCCCCAGCCGTTCATGAGACGCGGCTTCGACGCCACGCACCGGATAGGAGTCCTTTTTGGACAAAAGGTTGAGAAAATCTTCGACGCGCTGTTCCTTGGCCGGATAGTCTCGCCCGTCAACCGACACAAACCACGCCGCGTTTTTCTGCGCTAGCGTAACGACGCCATTCGCGCTCTTCAGTTCAATGCCGTCAACAAGAGGAACGCTCTTCGCTTCAAGCCAAGCGTAGGCGGCGTCCCGGGCGCTGACGCGATCAGGATCAAAAACTAGCGAGCCTGCGTACACAACAGCCAGTCCCGCGATTATCACTGAAAGAACCGTCACCTTCGTTTTATATACCATCGTTTACTCCCTTATCTATAAACTAGCTTCTGTTTCTGCCCGATCTCCGCCAGCGCAGGAACAAACCAACGGCGATCACCAGAAGCGGGACAAGCCCCAGATTGACGACACGCGCCGTGTTCATAGCCGCGCTCCGTCTCATTTCACTCGTGATCTTGTCAAGCCGCCCCGCCTGGAGCTGCCTGTTTCTGATATTGATAATGTCGTCGTCATTGCTGAGATACAGGGCGGCTTGCGCCATAAAATCAAAATTTTCGCGCCGCTGTACAAACGCAGACGCCACATCGCCATCTCCAATGACAATGACACGCGCATCTTTTGCCAAAGCGGGCATGTCGGGCAGGGTTTCGGTCGCGCCCTCGCGTTCGGGCTTGGCTCGTCCGGTAAAGTAACTACTGAACGCGCCGGTCAGGACGGCTCCCATCACCTTTTTGCCCTTAGTAACCGAAGCTTCCGCTTCAAGCATGTAGGGAATTTCAGGGTTGGCGTAAAAATCCTTTGTTTCAAGCCACGCCTCCTCGGTGGTGGTGAACAGAGCTTCCGCAGTCACTGAGCCGGAGGATGAAAGCTCAATGGGGCTTGCCCAGAAGAGATCTATACCACCGAAGCGGGATGTCAGCGGGTGTTGCGCGTTGCCGTTCTCTGCAAGCACGCCTATCCATAGCGGGTAGCGGGTGAGATGCGCCTGCCGCATACCGGAGCGGCTCGTGGTCTGGTACTGAATGGTCAGGGCGGAACGATCCAGCGCCAACTCGCTTTTAACGGTCGCGCCGTAGGAGGCGAGCATTGAAAGAAGCCCCTTGTCTGTCAGAGGACGCGCTTCGAGACCGCCCTGCGAATTGACAAACACACCGTCAACGGCGAAAAGGACGCGCCCGCCCACTTGAATGTACCGGTCTATGCGGTACAGCGCCCAGTCGTCCAACTCTTCAACGCCGCCAAACACAAACAGACCGCCCAAATCATCGGGAATTTCATCACCCGCGCTGATCTGCCGCACACGGAAGCCCGCCAGTTGCAAAAACTGGTTAAGATGATTGAAGTCCTGCTCCCATTGCCTTACGCCGTCCCCGACAATAACGCCGATCTCCCGAACCGTACCCTGCGCCATGGCGCGGATGCGACTGGTAAGGTCGTATTCCAGCGTATCCAAAGAGAACACAAAGGGCAACACTTCAATCTCATCAAGATATTCAATGGTTATGCCGGTGTACACCGTGGCTATGCTCGCCTGATCCCTTTCGACCGTCTGTATCTGTTGCGGCACAATGCCGAATTGTTCAATCACGTCCTCAAGCCGCGCCTTCGCCGGGTCTTTCACCGCGACCCGTATTTTGCCGTGGGCGTACGCCGCGTATTCCCTCAAGAGTCCGGTGATTTCCGCAGGCATGGGGTGCATCGCGGAGAGCTTTTCCGAAACATAATAGGTGACCCTCACCTGATCGGGAATCTCTTTATAAAGATTTTTTGAGACCGCGGAAATCGTATAGGCGCGATTTTTGGAAAGATCGAGCCTGAGCCATATACGTCCGCTTGCCAGAAACCCCAGCGCAATAGCGACAATAGACAGTGTGGTAATGGTTGTAACTTGTTTTCTCGTCATGACTCAACTCCACTTCCGGTATAAAATTACGCGGGTGTTCAAAAACAGGAACAGCAACGTGCTCAACACAAAGAACGCCACATCCCGCGAGTCGATAATGCCCTTGGAAAAAGTCTCAAAATGAAAGGACAGCGAAAAGAAATTGAGCGCGTCCGCCACAAATACAGGCAGATTAAACGAGGTGGTCGTCTGATTGATGAGAATCACCACGACAAGCGCGACGGCGCCGCCCAAAAACGCGCCCGCTTGGTTCTTGGCGAGTGAAGAAAGCAGTACACCGAGACTTATGACGGACGCGCCCAAGAGGAGGACGCCGATATATTCTCCGCACATGACGCCGATGTCAAAGGCGCCCAGGGGGAGCAAGGTCAACGGCACAAACAGCGTGAGCGCGATAATGCCCGCCAACAGGATGAAAGCTGACAGAAATTTGGCCAGAACCAAGTCCCATTCTGAACACGGCAGGGTGAGAAGGAGTTCCACGCTGCCGAGCTTGCGTTCTTCAGCCCATGATTTCATGGTGAGTGCGGGACCCGCAAGGATAAATGCAAGCGGAAACGCGGAAAAAAACGGACGCAATGTCGCGCTGTCAAGCGCGAAGTACTTCTGTAGATAGAACAGCCAGATTGAAACAAAAAGCAAAAAAAATACGGTGACCGCGTAAAAAACAGGCGAATGAATGGCCGAATACAATTCTTTTTTTATCAAGGCTTTCATTCCACTTCCTCCTCAATGACGCGCTCATCGCGATCCGCTCCCGCCGCCGCATTAACGGTTCGCGTTTCGCTGGTGAGGCGCACGAATATGTCTTCCAGACTGATCTTTTTCTGACTCATGCCAAGTATCTTGAGTTGTTCGGCGACAGCCCAATCAAATATCCGCTCGCCGTCCACACATCGCCCAGTTCCGTCCGCAGGCGTTGAAAAAGTCACCGTGACGATGTCGCTTGACGCGCCGCCGCCTCCCGCCGCGTCAAGCGCGACGCCGCCAAGACGCTCCGCAGGCGCCAGCCGTGAGAGCTTTTCCTTAACCCCGTCAACATCCGCGCCTTTCAGCGTGAGACGCCATGTGTCCGCGCCTTTGAGGTTGCCCGCGATTTCTTCCGGCGTCCCCTGGGCGGCGATGCGCCCGTCGCTTATGATGAGCACCTGGGAACAAACCGCTTCCACTTCCTGCAAGATATGCGTGGAAAGGATAACGGTTTTCCGCTCCCCCAACCGCTTGATAAGGGCGCGAATCTCGATGATTTGATTGGGATCAAGGCCGGATGTAGGCTCGTCCAGAATCAAAATGGCCGGATCGTGAATGATGGCTTGCGCCAACCCCACCCGTTGTTTATAGCCTTTCGACAGGGTTTCGATTTTCTTGCTCGCCACCTGCTCAAGCCCGCACGACGCAATCGCCGCTTCTATGGCGTTTCGCCGCCCGGTTCGCGCTATGAGTCGCGCATCCGCGATGAAAGACAGGTACTCGTCCACAGTGAGATCGCCGTACACCGGCACGCTTTCCGGCAAATACCCGATCCGTTTCTTCACTTCCACCGGATTGTCCTGCACGGAAACGCCGTCCACCAAAGCTTCGCCTTTCGTGGGGAAATGATAGCCCGTGAGAATTTTCATGACAGTTGTTTTTCCTGCCCCGTTTGGACCAAGAAAGCCCAGCACCTGATCCTGCCCCACGGTAAAAGACACGTCCTTCACCGCTTCAAATGTTCCATACCGTTTGGTGATATTTTGTACAGTTATCATGCACACCCTCTTACTATGGATCCATTCCCAAAACTAACCCGAACCAAAGGCTCGCGGAACGTAGTTCGCATTTTGGGAATAGCTCTATGTTTTATAAAAAGCGACTTTTTCAGAGATTTTAAAAAGCCGCTTGGATAGACGTGAAAAAGCGTACGTCCGTTATAGCGCGTTTTTGACCTCTCTCATTAACAACAAAAAAAATCTCTTCCGGTTACAGGCGTTTTAGGACGGGACGTTTTCAATGTCCTTTCTCAACTCCGCGATCTGTCGCCGCGCCTCATCCGGAGCGGCCCCGCCAAGCGTTTTCCGGGCGCGAACGCAGGCGAGGGGCGCAAGCATGTCATATACATCGGCGTCAAAAAGCGGCGAGCGTTCCTTCAGTTGTTCAAGCGTACGATCCACGACCCGGCGCTGTCCCGCGTCAATGCAGTCGCGCACTACCAGCGCGGTGGCTTCGTGCGCCTTTCTGAATGGCAAACCCTTGCGCACGAGATAGTCCGCGGCGTCGGTGGCTTCCAGAAAGCCGCCGCAACAGGCGTCCGCCATGCGCTCCGTGTTGAAAGCCGCCGAACCGATCATGCCCCGGAACATGCGCAGGCACAACGCAACCGTGTCGAGGCTGTCGAACAGCGACTCCTTGTCTTCCTGGAGATCTTTGTTGTAGGCGTAGGGCAACCCTTTTACCAGCGTGAGCAACGCGACGAGATTGCCGGTCGTCCGCCCCGCCTTGCCCCGGATAAGCTCCGCAAAGTCGGGGTTTTTCTTTTGGGGCATAATCGAAGAGCCGGTGCTCCACTTTTCGGAGAGATCGATGAATTTGAACTCCTCGCTCGCCCAGATCACGATGTCCTCGCAAAAACGCGACAGGTGTGTCTGGGTGATGGCGGCGGCGGACGCCAATTCAAGGACAAAATCCCTGTCAGCAACCGAATCCATGGCGTTGAGGGTCGGCCGTTTGAAGCCGAGTCGTTTCGCAGTCGTGGCGCGGTCAAGCGGAAGACCTGATCCCGCAAGGGCGCCCGCGCCCAGAGGACACTCGTCAAGCCGGTTGAGCGCGTCAAAGAAACGCTCCCTGTCCCGCTTCAATCCGCACGCCCAGGCCGCAAGATGAAAGCCAAGCGTAACCGGCTGCGCCCGCTGGAGGTGGGTGTACCCCGGCATGATGGCTTCGGCGTACTGCTCCGCCTTGTCAAGCAGTACGATGACGGTCTCCCGCGTCTCATCGCACAACGCCGGAATCGTCCGCTTGAGGTAGAGCCTGAAATCAACGGCGACCTGATCGTTGCGGCTTCGCCCCGCATGAACCGCGCGTCCCGCGTCGCCCAAACGCCTCGTGAGTTCGCCTTCAATAAAGGAATGAATATCTTCGGCGGACGGGTCTATGTGAAGCGAGCCGTTTTCGAGTTCTTCGGCAATGGCAAGCAGTTCTTTGTCCAGCGCCGCCGCAGTTTCAGGCGGAATAAGCCCCTGCTTTTCAAGCATGGCCACATGGACGCGGCTACCCCGTATGTCGTCTTGGGCAAGCCGCTTGTCTACAGTAATAGAAGACTGGAAGGCGAACGCCTGTGTTTCAGGTTTCTCTGCAAACCGTCCGGACCAGAGCGCGGTTGTTTCACTCATATCAGAAATCGGGATATTCCGCTCCTTCCACCCATAAGCCCTCACGAATCTCGCCCTTGACGCTGGGCAGGGTGAGAACCAAGCCGGGATACACCAAATCTGGATCATCCGTACGGGGCAATATGGACCTGTTGGCTTCATAGATAGCCGTCCATTGAAGTGGATCGTTGTACGCCCACGGCATAGCGGCGATGTTCCACAGACAATCCTTCGTGGACTTCCAGTCGCGCACCATGTAGAGACCTGGAAGCCTCGACGCCGCTTCAAACGTGGCAAGCAGAGCAAGCGCGTTGTGCGCGGCGGCTATCGCCGCGTTCCAGCGTTCCGCCGCATACTCGCGGCGCGCCTCCTCCCAATAGGTTTGGGCTTGGCTGTACTCATCGGGATACCGTACCGTCGCCTGGACAGATTCAGCCCACGCGAGCTTCGCCTCCGCATTTATCATGGTATGCTCCGCCACGTATTTATCGGACAATTCGGCGTATACCAAGGCTTCTTGGGCGTATTCGGTGGATGCGTCGTAATCACCTAGCTCATACATCTCTTGGGCGAGTTTGTTGAGCCGTACGCTTTCAAGATAGTAGCGGTTGTTCCTGAGATCAGAGGGTACCGTAAACGTGAAAGGCGCGGAGCCTGCTGCGGAAGCCTCAACAGAGGAAGGAGCCGCCTCTATCGGAGTGGCGGCGGACGGCGAAACCGATTCATCAGGCGCCGACTGCGCAAAAAGCGGCATGACGCACAAAAAGACAACCATCATCGCAACAAAAAACCTTTTCATTCCTGACCTCCTCCCAAAATGCGAACGGAATCCTGCGCCAGGGCGTCGCTTTCCTCGGTTTTTTCTCCGGCGGCTTTAATCGCGGCTTCAGCGGCGGCGCGTTTTTCTATGGCAGCGTCACGCGCCGCGATGAAAAGCTCCGCGACGCTGGTATAGCCCTCGTCCGCCTCCACAAACGCGCCCGCCTTATACGAAGAGGCGGCTTGGTTATACAAGGCGTCCGCCGCGTTGTAGTCGCCGCGCGCCGCTACATTGGCTTTCGCATCAAGGGCTTCCCGCCTCGCGTTGTCAGCCAGGGCGCGGCTTTCGTCAGCGCGGCTCCTCAGCACGGCCGTATAAATCGCCTTGTATTTGTCCTCGGCGGCTTTGTACCGCGCGGCCGCTTCCTGCGCCTGCCTTCGCGTATCACGCGGCGCCGACTCGGCTTCGCCATACGCATCCTCGGCGCCGTCCCAATCATCGGGGTACGCCGCGTCCCCACCAACGGTGCGAGCCTGTTCCCGCGCCGCGTCCGCGCCGGCTTTTGCGGCGGCAAGCGCTTCAAGCGCAGCCTGATCCGGCACTGCCTCTTCAGGCGCGGAAAACTCCGGCTCCGATGGCTCTGGCGAAGCCGGAGCTGGTTTCGCTTCTTCAGCGACAGGCTGAACGACAGGCGGCTCCTCCGGCGCGGGAACCGGATCCGGCTTGCCCGCGCACGCCATAACAACCGCTGTTATGGCGGACATCACCAAAATCTGAAATATCTTTTTCATACCAACCTCACTTGTTCATCATGGAAATGGCGCTTGAAATACTATAGCAATAGTCGCCGACTTTTTCAATGCGCCGCGCCAAGTCAATAAAAAGAAGCTCGGTCTTGACGTTCTCGCCGGCTTCAATCCGTTTGCGCCCCAACTTCCGCAACCTGTTCTGCGTCTTGTTGATCTGGCTTTCCAGTTCTTCGATCTCACGCCATCTCGCCTCGCCATCAGGGTTTTCCCACTGTGTTTCAACAAGATTGAGAAATTGCTCCACCATGCCGGAGTATTCGGTCAACGCCTCGGTCTCTTTGCGCTTGAAGACGAGGTCTTTCTTGACGCTCCTTTCCAGAAGCAGGCTCGCGCCATAACAATCGTCCGTCAGCTCTTCAAGACTTGTCGTTATCCCCAACAACACCGAAACCTTTTTTTCAGAATATTGGCTAAGTTGCTGTCTGGTACACTCAATCAGGAAATGCGTAAGCTCCTCACGCATCTCATCCGCGTACTGCTCCCGCTCCGCCAAATTTTTCACCAACGCATTCACGGCCTGTTCTCTATCGGTTTCCTTCATATCTATATGAAAGGCGCGAAGCGCGTTTCCGATTTGCGCGTACATTGACGCGGAAAGAGCGGCCATATTCCGTATTTCTTTTTCAGCGCGGAGTATGTTCAATTCGGGCGTATCCTGAATTGAACCCGATTTGTACTCCAATTTGTAATGCCCAAGCTCTTTCGGCTCGTTTTTCTCCTTGATAATCAGCGAGACAAGAAGGGCGAACGGATTCACAAAGGGCAGAAATAGAATGGTGTTGATCAGATTGAAGATCGTGTGAAGCATGGCGAGATGCACGGTAAGCGCGGCTCCGGCGGGAACGCCTGGGGTAACTAGGTCAACCAACGCAAGCAACGGATGGAAAAAGACGAGCGCCCATACAGTTCCAATCACATTGAAGAGAACATGCACCAAGGCCGCTCGTTTCGCCGAAGTCTTTGTGCCGATTGCCGCAAGAGCCGCGTCAATGGTGGTGCCGATGTTGGCGCCGAGGATCATGCTGGCGGCAAAATTATAGGAGATCAGTCCTTGAAATCCCATCGTTATAATGATCGCCGTCGACGCGCTGGAAGAATGGACAAGCAAGGTGACTCCCATTCCTATGCCAACCGCAAGCAGAATCGACAGGAACCCATGGTCCGCGAAGGACGCGATTATTTCAAGCTGTTCAGTCGAAAATTTCGGCATTGATTTGGTAAGGAAGTCAAGCCCCATAAAGAGCAACCCAAAACCCAGCAACACGGTACCCAAGTCTTTGCGCTTCCATTTGAGCATGGTCATTATGAAGCCAACACCGACCGCAGGCAAGGCGAACGCTGAAATGTTGAAAGAAAAGCCGACAAGCGACACGATCCACGCGGTTACGGTTGTCCCGACATTCGCTCCCATGATCACGCCGATAGCCTGTTTCAGTGTGAGCAACCCCGCGTTCACGAATGACACCACCATCACCGTAGTCGCCGAAGATGACTGGATAATCGCCGTCACCGCGAAGCCGGTCAGGACGCCTGTAACACGGGTGCCGGTCATAAACGTCAGCACCCGTTGCAAGCGTTCGCCGGCGGATTGCTGGATGCCATCGCTCATCACCTTCATTCCATAAAGGAAAAGACCGAGGCTGCCCGCGATAGTAAAAATCATGCCTATGTATTGCATACGCCACCCTTTTGTACAATTTCTTCGCCATCAAATTTTTTCACAGGAAAAAGCCACGAGATCACAATCGCGCATGCCGTCAACGCGAGCGTTCCCGACAAAAACGTCCAGCGTACCAGCGCCATTTTTTGGGAGAAGAACGCCCAGTACACCGTACTGGCAAGAGGGGCGATCAGCGCTATGCCTGCTATTGAACCCATAATGACTACAAGCGTTCTTTTTCTGAGGCAAAGATTTATGAGAAAAGCGATACAGACCACGATAGATGTCCACAGCGCGGGAATCAGCAGCAGTTTCGCCGGATCGTTTTCCACGCCCCATTGAACGGCTCGCAGAATGCCCGAAGGCGCAAGCCAGAGCAGGGAAAAGCTCCCGAAACCGGTTGGATTCTTCGCAATGCGGAGCAATAGAAAAAGCGCGTAGACAAGCGAAGGCAACAACGCGGGCAATGCCACCAAGTCAACAAAAACGCCGATCCACCGCTCCCTTTCGAATGCGCCGCCGGCAATGAGATTGCCGAAAAAAAACTGCAATATGGCGACAACGCTCCCCAGAATAAACGCAAGGGCGCCGCTCGCGTCAATGCTATATGGAACAAGGGCAGACCAAAAGAGAAAAAACAACGGAATCCACAAAAGGCAAAAAACGCTCATTCCCAAGCGATCTCCAAGACGACGCCCTCCTGTATTGAAAGCAAGGTTCCCACAGGAACGCTGAAAGAAAGCGGAGCGCCCTGCCTGACTTCGGCGTCCGTTATGACAAGCGGGTTGCCGTCAGCGTCACGCGTGGACAGCGAGCCTCTCGATGGGACGGATACGGTTACGACGCACGCATATCCGCTGGACACCGACGCGAAAAGATCAAGCAAGTCCTGATCAACGCCGCTATTTTTGGGGGCGAGTACAAGGGACAGGCGGTTTTTCCCGTCTTTAGCGGCAAAGAACGCCCGGTTGCCCGTCGCGTCAAGAAATCCAAGCAACGAGTCAATGGCGTCAAACTTGAGTTTCACCGTGTTGACGACCATCGTGGACGTGGTTTGCGGGGTGGATTTCAACTGCGTCGTGTTTGTTTTCGAGGCGAAGGAAACCAACTCAACGCCGTCAAGCCGCTCAACAGTACGCCTGAAATCAGCCTCTCCCACCGGAACCGTCCGCCACCGCTCGTTGCCATCCAGTTTTCCCAGATTGTCAAGCGCATGGGAAACGCTGTACTCCACCGTTATGACGCCGGAGCCATCGGCCTGTATGACGACATCGGCGCGGACACCCACGCAGGAAACCAAAAAAACGCCAACTGTCATGACCAACAACACCGTCATGCGTCCACGCTTCTTTGAGAACACATGCATCTGAGTGTTCGGTAATTCTAAAACAGGTGAAAAGATCGCAATTCCTCCGAATATATAGCCTGAATTTGGAAGGACTTCCCAAATGACCCCTCCGCCAATTTTTTCTTTAAACACTATGACTCCTCTCTATCTATGCTACTTGTTCGTTTCGATCATGTCAACATCAGGACTCCGCGACATGGACGCGCCGGGGGCGGAATGGCATGCCTCTTCATTCCCCGGCGATTTTCTGGGCAGATAACGGCGCAGGACGTTGACAAGTTCGTTGAAGTCCAGGGGCTTCCCAAGATGCGCGTTCATGCCGGCTGCCAAGCACCGCTCAATGTCTTCTTTGAACACGTTGGCCGTCATGGCGATGATGGGGACTGTTTTGGCTTTTTGTACGTCCACATTTCTGATGAGGCGGGTTGATTCATAGCCTCCCATCTCCGGCATTTGTATATCCATCAGGATAAGATCGTATTTTTCCGGCGCGGCGGCAAATTTTTCAAAAGCCATCCGCCCATTTTCAGCTTGGTCTATAAGGACGCCGGTGGGTTCCAGGGCGGAAAGCACGATCTCGCGATTTATCTCTATGTCTTCGGCAAGGAGTATCGTATAATCCGCGAGACAGCCGTCTATTTGGGAGGTCAACGTATCCACGGAAGCCTCGGCATCGGCGTCTTCAGGCGCCCCTTTGCCCGCGTGGATGGTGAAGATAAAGGACGATCCCTTTCCCAATTCCGATTCCACCCATATCCTGCCATTCATAAGCTCCACGATGCGCTTTGAAATCACCAGCCCCAGTCCGGTGCCGCCGTATTTTCGGGAGACGCTGTTGTCCGCCTGTTCAAACGAATGAAACAGCTTTGCCTCCTGCTCGGGGGAAATGCCTATGCCCGTGTCGGCGACAATAACCTCTATGACACAATCGCCGGCGTTTTCCTCAAGCAGTTTCGCGCCGATGGTGACGATCCCCCCTTCGGGCGTGAATTTCACCGCGTTGGAGAGAAGGTTTGTGATCACCTGGGCAAGGCGCTGCTCATCGGAAACAATGGCGGGCGGAATGGCCGGATCAAGGACAACATCAAAGACCAGCCTCTTTTCTTCCATCTTGAAATCCAGCACGCCGATAACCCTGTCAAGCATGGCGGCAAAATCAAAAGTCGTTGTCGAAAGCTCAAACTTGTCGGCCTCAATTTTGGACATATCAAGAATATCATTGATGACATTGAGGAGATGAGTCGAGGCGCTCTTTATTCTGCTCAGGCAGTAATCTTTCTTCTCGACGCCCCGATCGACGCCGCCTATATTCGCCATCCCGATGATGGCGTTGAGAGGCGTGCGTATCTCGTGGCTCATGTTGGCGAGAAA
The DNA here is from genome assembly GCA_031254795.1 of Treponema sp. Lineage (GTDB taxonomy): Bacteria > Spirochaetota > Spirochaetia > Treponematales > Breznakiellaceae > JAIRKH01. The sequence goes on along the minus strand of JAIRTS010000128.1, from coordinate 4,957 downwards.
ATTTGACTTGGCTTTGCTGGCTTCCTCGGCCCGTTTAATGGCATTCTGGATTTCCGTGGTGTCGTGGAGGATCAGGATGGAGCCATTCATCTCGCCGGAATCGTCGAACATGGGAGTAAAAAGAACTTCGTAATCCCGTTTCGCGCCTCCGCCGCTCAGGTTAAATTTTTCTTCGATCACCTGCGGTTTCCCGGTGATCACGGAATCTTTGAATATTGACGCCAGATATTCAAGTTTTTCTTTTGAGATAAAACGGCCAAAGACTTCCTCGAAATGGCGGCCAATAACCAACCCCGCGTGCTTGACGCCGGTGATCCGAAGAAAAATATCGGCGCAGTAGAGGACGCAGAAGTTCTCGTCAAAAACGATGAGGATGTCGGGGCTGTACTGAAGGATAAGGCTCATGGTGTGATCCTGCCTGATCCGCTCGCTTCTGAGGATAGAGCTTACATTCTCGCGGGTTGAAGAGGCGATCTTGATCCGTTCCATAGTATTCCGCGTAAAATCCACCTGACGGGCAAGGCGTTTCACTTCTTTGCGCAGACACGCGATTTCTTCCGCCTCAGAATCGAACTTTTTTTCTTCCGCCGTCATTGTCCCATTCCTTAGAGAAGACAGGCGATGAACGTACAGTTGTGAAAGCGGTTCACCACGCGTCCTTTTTCAGTATACACCGGACAGATTTCGCCGCCTGAGTAACCGAAGATATAGCCCGGAAAATCCGCAAGGGCGTCCCGCACCGTATCCATTTCGGCGGTGGTATGGGCTTCCAGGGCGAAATAGCGGGTCAGGCAGGAAAACATGAGAAGACAGGAACCGCCATCATTCTTTCTTTTAAGAATTTGCGCCAGAGTCTCACTGGTGGTTCGCAGTACATCGGGGCAATCTATGCTGCCCACCGCCAGGGTCGCGTTTTCTGGAATATGCCCGCCGCAAGCCGCGTGCCCTTCTTTGGTGATAAGGTAAATGGAACGTCCGATAGATCCCGCGCCGTCGTTGCAGTCGATTACAAAAGGAAAGAGCGCCACCTCCCACGCGCTATCTTTTTTCCCGATGCCGATGCTTTGAAGGTAGTCGAGAACCGGCAGATTGTTCACCTCCATAAGGATGTTGTCTTGTGATTTGGTGACAACTCCCCGCTGTTTTTGTATCTTGTCTTCCGCGAAGGATGTTATGAAAAAAGAAGGGCGCAGATCGCCGTAGAGGAGGGCGAATACCAGCATGTTCTCACTGTCCTCCCCATTATAGACGCTCCGGTTAAGGCTGAAATTCACTGATGAATCTATGGCTAGGGAACCGAAAATGGGAATGCCTCCGGACGCCTTGTCAAGGCTTATGGCGATGATTTCCCCGCCCAAGTCATGTATATAGGGGACAAAGGCGAGCGCCACGGCCGGCCGGACAGGATGCTTCGCGCTGGCTTCGGCGTAAGCCTCGCCGACGGGTTCGTCTACGTCTTTGCCGGTGATTTTCGCCGCGCCGACAATAAAGTCCGTGTCGTCGCTGGTAAGAACCAGTATCCCCAGCGCCATTTCTCCCGCCGCAGCGGGGGTGGCGAGCCCCGCGGTAGTCATGCCGATTACGTCAAAGGGCAAGGCCGCGCAGATCGTCCGGACCGCGCCGGAATCAATAAAATCGGTGTAGCAGGTGAGAACGCCCAGAGAATTTTCGCGCAACCCCGCGATATCAATCTGTTCCAGGATTTCCGCCGCCGCCGCGTCAGGATCGTCAATTTCAAAGGTAAAAGCCGTCATTGTTTTTATCATGATACTCCCCTTTCATTTTTTTGAAGGCCGTCTTGCGTCCTTTAGCCAGCATATCATCAGAAGCCGGAAAAAAGAAGGGCATCCGGCGCTTAAATACTTTTGAGCAAAAATTCCGGGAAATCTCCTCTATTTCCACCCGGAGCGGACAATTTTTTCCTTAAGGATCTGTATTGCATAAATTGAACATAAAATGATCCCGTCGCGACGCCAGATCGAATTGTGTCCGCAAACACACTTCGCGTTTTGGAACAGCCCCTGATAAACAATTTAAAATTCCTCCGAATGTATAGCCACATCGTGAATACGAACGGGGGTCTCGTTCTCTATCATTTCAAACGCTTTGCGCATGACGGCTTCTCCAAACCGCTTTGAATTCGAAGCCATCGCCACGCCTATCTGTGAAAACGAAAGCGAATCCTGTAGATCGACCTCAGCCGCGGAAAGATGAAAGCGTTTTTGCAGTTTCGTCTTCACCGATTGCACAATACGCCGCTTCGCTTTGATGGTGTCAACATCGGGAATTTCAAAAATCACCTGCAACATAGAGACGATCATGGGGGTAGTATAGCACACATGAAAGAAAGGCGCAAGTCGAAAAAGTTCTGCCGGAATCTCCGGCAGAACGCCGCCCGCGCAAGGCGCAGACGATCCGGCCTACCCTGCCAACCCAGAGATGAAAACCCTCTCTTGTCTATTTCTTCTCTTTTTATTATCATTTTCCCATGAATTTAAGAACGGCGAAACTCGTATTGGAAGACGGGGCTGAATTTTCAGGCTGGTCATTCGGCAAGGCGCGGTCGCAAGCCGGGGAGGTTGTGTTTACGACCGGCATGGCTGGCTACCCCCAGTCCCTGACAGACCCCAGTTTCCGGGGGCAGATACTGGTGTCCACCTACCCGCTCGTGGGCAATTATGGAGCGCCGGTAAACCCGAAAACCGGCGAGCCTTTTTTCGATGACTTTGGCATACCGGTGCATTTCGAGTCAGATGCGGTGCAGGTCGCGGGATTTGTTGTGTCCGAAGCGTGCGACAGGCCAAGCCATTTCGCGTCCGGGGCAACCCTTTCCGCGTGGCTTGAAAAGCGCGGCGTGCCGGGGATTTTCGGCGTCGACACGCGGGCGCTCACGTGCAGGCTGAGGGAACACGGAGTCATGCCGGGAAAAATCCTCGTGGAAGGCGCCCGCGACGTGACCATCGATTCAGGCGTCATACCCCACCCCGTCGCCGACGTGTCGCCAACCGCAATAAAGACCTACGCCGCGTCGTCTCCAACGCCAGGCGTACAGCAAAAGCGCCAGCCGAACATAGCCCTCATCGACTGCGGGGCCAAAGCCAATATTCTGCGGTGCATCCTCACACGCGGCGCAAACGTGATCAGGCTGCCGTGGAATCACGATCTCGCCGGCATTGACTATGACGGCATTTTTTTGTCAAACGGGCCCGGGGATCCGAAAGCCTGCGGCAGAACGATTGCGACGATTCGCCGCGCCTTTGACAAGGGCAAACCCATATTCGGCATATGTTTGGGCAACCAGATCATGGCGCTCGCCGCAGGCGCGGACACGTACAAGCTACCCTATGGGCACCGCGGGCAGAATCAGCCCTGCATCGAGGCGGGTACAAACCGTTGCTATATCACGAGCCAGAACCACGGCTACGCGGTGCGCGGCGACACCCTGCCGGACGGCTGGGAGCCGTGGTTCCTCAACGCAAACGACAGCACCATTGAAGGCATCCACGCAATAAACGCGCCCTTTTCCGCAGTGCAGTTTCACCCGGAAGGCTGTCCCGGGCCGAGAGACACGGAATTCCTCATCGACAGATTTCTGGAACAAGTAAGGATATCCATGCCATGAGCGGCAAATATACTGAAGAAAAACTCCATACGCTTTTCGACAAAATCACCTCGGCGAAGCGTTGCGTCGCTTTTACGGGCGCGGGCGTCAGCACCCTGTCGGGCATACGGGATTTTCGGGGCAAAAACGGCTTGTACACCTCTCAAGACACGGCCGAAGACGCGCAAAAGATGTTTGACATCGACTATTTTGAACAAGACGCGAGCTATTATTACAAAGCCGCGGCGGGATTCATCTACAATCTCGACGAAAAAGAGCCTTCCATTGTCCATACAACCCTAGCGGAACTCGAAGAATACGGGTTTCTCAAGGCGATCATTACGCAAAACATCGATCTGCTTCATCAGAAGGCGGGCGGCAAGCGGGTTATCGAGGTCCATGGCTCACCGAGGGTACACTACTGTCTGCGTTGCGCGGGCGTACGCATGGGCTTTGAGGAAGCGGCCGCCATTGTCAAAAGCGGCGAAATGCCCCGTTGCCCGCGTTGCAACCGTCCGCTCAAGCCCGCCATCACCTTTTTCGGCGAAGCCCTGCCCATGGATGCGCTCAAACAGGCTCAGGATGAAGCCCAAACTGCGGACATCATGCTCGTGCTTGGCTCAAGCCTTACGGTGAATCCCGCCGCGTCTTTGCCTCGCGTTACGCTGGCGCGTGGCGGCGAGATCGTGATTGTCAATGACAGGGAAACGTATTTGGACGGACAGGCCAGCCTGCTGTTTGACGATTTGGAAGCGGCGTTTAGAGGCTTGCAGCCTTTCTTGCGGCCTTTCTTAACGGTAGGCGCGTAGACGGAGATTCCCTTAGAGGAGGATGAAAAGCGTTTTTCGCTTGCAAGATGGCGTATATTGAATTTGTTGACGTTTGTAAATATTACCGCATGGGCGACAACCGCATCGTTGCGGCCGGCGGCATGAGCTTTGTCATAGAAAAGGGCGAATTCTGCGTGATTACGGGACCTTCGGGCGCAGGCAAAACGACCCTGCTCAATATGCTTGGCGGCATGGACTCCTGCGACAGCGGGAGCGTCAGTTTGGACGGAGTGTCCATCAGCGCCATGAACGAGAGGCAACTCACCGATTACCGGCGGGACGATGTGGGCTTTGTGTTTCAGTTCTACAATCTCATCCAAAACCTCACCGCGCTTGAAAATGTGGAGCTTGCCTCTGAAATCTGCAAAAACCCGTACGATCCGGCGGAAACCCTCGCGTCCGTGGGGCTTTCCGAACGCCTGAACAACTTTCCGGCCCAGCTTTCCGGCGGCGAACAGCAACGGGTCGCCATAGCGCGGGCATTGGCGAAAAACCCGAAAATCCTCCTCTGCGACGAGCCGACGGG
>JAIRTS010000116.1 GCA_031254795.1 Treponema sp. | reverse complement strand
TGGCGCAGAATCGCGGCGCTGAATCCATGACGCCCCCTCTTTCGGACGCCTCAATTCCGCAGTTTTCGCCGCCCATACCGAAATTGCCGTCTATGCCCGATCTGTACGGCAAACCGGAGCCGCGCAATGAGGACACCAGCAAACCCCGTTTGTGCATCAACGAGCTTATCAGGCTCAACATGATGGATCTCCGGGAGCTTGCCTCGTATTACGGCATTTCACATGACGCTCTGGTTAATTTAAAAAAACAGGAGGTGATTTTCACCCTTCTGAAAAGCCACACGGATCGCGGCGGTGTCATCTACGCTTACGGCTCCCTTGAAATTCTGCCGGACGGCTACGGGTTCCTCCGCAGCCCCCAGAATTCTTACCTTCCCGGCCCCGATGACATTTATATAAGCCCCAGTCAGATACGGCTCTTCGCCCTAAAAACGGGTGACACGGTCTACGGTCAAATCCGCAGCCCCAAGGAGAGCGAACGGTTTTTCGCCATGCTCCATGTTGAGACGGTAAACTACGATTCTCCAACCGTAGCGCAGAACCGCATCCCGTTCGATAATCTCACTCCGCTGTATCCAAACAAAAAGCTCGATCTGGAAACCGTCAGCGAAGACATATCCACCCGCATCATCAACCTGTTTTGTCCCATCGGCAAGGGTCAGCGCGCGCTCATCGTCGCTCCGCCTCGTACCGGCAAAACCATCATGATGCAGAAAATAGCCAACGCCATCACCCACAATCACCCGGAAGTCTACCTCATTGTACTGCTCATCGACGAACGCCCGGAGGAAGTTACGGATATGGAGCGTACGGTACGCGCCGAGGTGATTTCCTCCACCTTTGACGAGCAGTCGTCCCGGCATGTGCAGGTTACGGAAATGGTTCTTGAAAAGGCCAAGCGCCTTGTGGAGCACAAAAAAGATGTGGTTATCCTGCTGGATTCCATCACTCGTTTGGCGCGCGCTTACAACCAGACCGTACCTGCGTCCGGCAAGATACTTTCTGGCGGTGTTGACTCAAACGCGCTCCACAAGCCCAAGCGATTCTTTGGAGCCGCCCGCAACATAGAGGAAGGCGGAAGCCTCACCATCATATCAACCGCGCTCATAGAAACCGGCAGCCGCATGGATGAGGTCATCTTCGAAGAGTTCAAAGGCACCGGCAATCTTGAAATTAACCTTGATCGCCGCATTTCTGACCGCCGCCTCTTCCCCGCCATCAACATCAAGAAGTCCGGCACCCGCAAGGAAGACCTTCTCCTCTCCGAAGACGAGTTGCAGAAGCTGTGGATATTGCGCAAAGTCATCAGTCCCATGGATGACATTGAAGTCATCGAATTGATAGTTGACAGAATGAAGAAAAGTAAGAATAATGAAGCGTTCCTTAGATCGATGAACACCGGCAGCGCGGGAGCGGAATGAATCTCCCGCGCTGAAAGCGGCTTTTGAAGGACGGAGCGGCGTTCATGCGTCGCGTCATTTGCAAGAGGCTTGCGCGGGGAATGCGCGATCATAGGTAGAGTCTATCCATAATACAGTCACATTATGGATAGACTTTCTTTACAACCGCGTTTTCGCAATCTGGGAACCAAAGGTTCCTTTGCGAGAAAATGCATCGGACTAAAGCCTGCGGTCTGTCCGCAAAGCGACCGGCTTTGTGGACAGACGCTCGTTATAGAGACTTGGATTTAGAGAGAAAAAGCGAGCTTTAGCCGCTTTCCCCAATTTTGTATTTTGCGCCGGCGGCGGCGCTATTAACAGGAGTAACTTATGCAGACAGGAATTCATCCCAAGTATGAACCGACAAAAATCACGTGCGCGTGCGGAAACGTCATTGAGACTCGCTCAACGGTCAAAAACCTCTCCGTTGAAATTTGCTCGGCGTGTCATCCGTTTTTTACCGGCAAACAAAAGCTCGTGGACACTGCGGGTCGTATTGAACGCTTCCGCAAAAAGTACAACATCAAGGACTGAGCGGCGCTGTGACGCCGGCTTAAAACCGCCTCCAAAAAACCGTACGGCGCGGTTTTTGGGATTATTTGGATGATCCGGTTTCAAAATTTGACATTTTGAGACAGCCTCGAATTATTAGCAGGAGTTTTGTTATGGAATAGCAGGCGGAACGTTTGTTGGAGAATCGCCGGACGTACGCTTGATCTTTCCTGTGATGAGGTCTATTATAGAAACATGGCTCTATTTTTTTTAGAAAAGTTGCAATCTTTTTTCTCACAACTAACCGGGGCAAAATCAAGACAGGACGCCGTGAAAAAAAAATTACTAAGAATGACGGCGCGCGACATCAATCAAAGCAGGTATAAAAAGTTCTTTAAGGCAAGCGCCGAAGAAGCTGAAATTGAGCTCGCTAAATTTTTCTTTGATATTTACAAGTCTATTGGCAAGGCTCAAGTGTTCCTGCAAAGAGCGAGTCAAGCTCCGCAACTTAAAACGCTCGCTGTTGAAAGCTTTTTAGATGAAAAACTGACCGGGATGCTGGAGACTCTTTCGGCTGAAGCTATCGCGGAAAGGGGAAAGACCCTGCGTCCTGAAACATTGGGAGCTCAGATAAAAAAAGAGCTTGCCGCCCTGTTTGAGGCATTCGACCCCAACGTCACTAGATATATTGATGATTTCTATAACGTCATTCTGCGCTTAATCAACTTTGTCGCCTTTAATTACTATGATTTGCTCGTAAAATTCGACGGCAATATGCCGGAAAACAACTTTGACTATCAACCGCAATTCACCAAGGCTCTTGGAGAGAAGATTTCCGATAATCTCAAAGATTTTATGGAAGTGGCCTACGCCGTGGACATAAGTTTGGATTGGAAACGCGCGATCAAAATAATCAACACGTACAAGAATGTGGAGGTTATTTCTCTTGAACAGTGGAATAAGTTGCTTGTCAAACTTCAGGACGTACAGAGTTCGAGCATTCTCCTGCTTATTGTGCGTCTCGTTGAAAAATCTCCGGCATGGCAGGTGAAACCAATTATTCCCAATGAACACATTGTTGAGGAATGGCTGGAAGACAAACGTCTTGAAGCGCAGGAAGCTGTTGAGAAGCTCCTCGCCGCGAGGAGGAACGCGATGGTTTCGGCGATTGCAACGCAAATTTTCAGCGATGTGGAGATCGCCAAACTGGTGAATTATACGGACGAAGCGAACGAGGCTTATTTCGCGAAAAAACTTGACGGCTATACCCATACCACTGAACTGCGATATCTCAAGGCTTTCATGCAGAGTGTTTTCAAGAACGAGGTATACCCTATTGTTGATCTCTTTTTAGTCAAAGGACAATGGACGAACCATCCTTTATCCCAGCAGATGTCCGAAGCGGTTCACTCGATTTCGGCAATTCCCAGAAAAATCAACGCCTTTGATCGGTCGCTTTCCTCTTCCACCGAATATGGGGACAAGCTCAGGCTGTACGTAGCGAAATCAGAGCGTGAGAAGAGTTATATAAAATACTCCAACAATCTTTTCAGAACCATAAACAACGCGGCTCAAGACATCATCAACAGCGCGGGGCAATCGCTCATCATCATTGGGAGATACATTAAGGCGTTTATTGACGACAAGCAGCAAAAAAAGCGCGAATTTATCTTAAATTGGAAAGAGCTGGAGGCGTCGACGGATGTTGACATTCTTACAACGCTCCAAAACTGTTACAGGAAAATGTATGATATTATCCGGTTGCTTCAATTCTTTTCAAGCCCGCTGGATGTCGATTCAAAAAACAAGAAATAACGCGCCAAACGTATTCCATTACGCAGGCCGCGTTTTCGCCGCATATTAGAGAGGTCGTTATGGCAGATATCGGTATACAGGAAATCTCCGTTGGTTTCGCGGATATTGACACATCGGACAGGCTTACGTTGGCGAGAACGTTTGACTACTTTCAGGAAGTCGCGATTAACCATGCGGAGGATCTGGGAGTAGGACGCGCCGCTTTAGCGCAGAGCAGGCAGGTGTGGATTCTTTCGCGGATCGGCGTGCTTATAGAAAGGCGCCCCAAATTCCATGAAAAAATAACAGTACGGACATGGCCCCGAAGTTGGGAAAAACTCTTCGCCAAGAGAGACTACGACATTCGGGACGCGACGGGCAACGCGCTTGTACGAGGGCGGAGCGGCTGGCTGGTTGTTGACATTGAGACGCATCGCCCTCTGCGCCCGCAACCTATCGTGGAGACATTGCCCAAAAACGAAGGGCGCGACGCATTGAACGAAATCGTAAATCTTACAGTACGGGAAAATTTGGAGATCGTGGGTGAGCGAACGCCCTGTTATTCGGACATTGACTTTAATGGACACGTAAACAACGCCCGCTACGTGCAGTGGATTCAGGATATTACGGATCCGGAAGCGCTGGTCGAGGCGGACAGTATGAGGTTGGACATCAATTACATAAGCGAAGCGAGGCTGAATGAAAGGGTTGAATTGTGGAAAGCGCCTATAGAACAAGGCTTCGCTTATGAAGGCAGGAAAAAGAGCGCTCAAAACGCGCCGCAAAATGTCGGCGGGACAACGGTCTTCCGCGCCGAGTTGAAGCTGTATGCTGATATCCCTTGAAGCTGTTCCCCGGAACGCCGAGACGCTCGTCCAGATATCCGGAATCGTACGGAATTTCCCTTCTATAAATAGCGTCAATATTCCGGATTTGCTGAGGTTTCCCTTGCGTTCATGGGACGCGAGCGCCAGTCTCGTTGCGGAACTGCCGGACAAAACCTTTATTCCTCATATCAGAGCCATAGACTTTGACATGGAAAAGCCCTTTCCGCTCGCCGAATTTTTTCGCTCGAACAATATATCAACCATTCTTGTCATCGCGGGGGATCCGCCTGAAAAAACGGCTTCTCACAAAATCTATCCCACGAAAACCGTCCCTTTTATTAAAAAACTCAAGAAAGAACTGCCGGAAACGCGGATTTACGCCGCGTTTGATCCGTACCGGTCGAACATCAGGTACGAGTTTGACTATCTGCGGGAAAAAGAAGACGCCGGCGTCATAGGTTTTATGAGTCAGCCTTTTTTTGATCTCAGGCTTCTTGAAATATACGCTGAATATCTTGAAGGCAAAGAGGTGTTTTGGGGCGTCGCTCCGGTCGCCTTGCCGCAGAGCCGCAATTATTGGGAAAAGCGCAACCGCGCGGTGTTTCCTAAAGGTTTTGAACCGGCTATGGAGTGGAATGTACGTTTCGGCAGGCAGGTGATCGCTTTCTGCAAAGAGCGGGGATTTAATCTGTACCTTATGCCTATCAAGGTCGACATGTCGGCATATCTTGCGGGTCTGTTCGGCGGGCAATAAGCACGCGCGGGCTGTTCACCGTTCATACCTCGCCATATTCACCGGCGTTTCAAACACTTCCACCGCATGCAACAATTCAGAGGAGATGTTGTATGCGGGCAATGTCTGTTCAACTTGCTCAAAAATATAATGGGCTAAGCGTTCCGCGCTTGGATTCCGCATGAAAACCGCCATATCGTTGAGGTTTGTGTGATCAAGCGGGGCGAGCGCCGCTTTAAGACATTGTTTCAGCGACGCAAAGTCGGCCAGCATGCCGCCGGAATCGAGCGTCCCGCCGCGTACATAGAGCCGGACGCGGTAATTATGACCATGCAGATTCTCGCATTTGCCATGATAATCAGAAAGAAAGTGCGCGGCGGCAAATTCCGCTTCAACTCTGCCGGCGTACATGCTCCCGTCCTTTCAATCTCTTATTGAGCGCCGGAGAGGTCTTCCGCCTGCTTTCACCGAATTTGCCGCCACAGACTGTACAAACGACTGGAATAGGTTTGTTGTTTAGCATGCGCTTCTTATAAATCTAAATTCAGGGAACTTCTGGGGAAATCCATTGAGCCGCCAGAGGCTTTAGGGGAGCGTCCCCAGAAGCCTCCGCCGGAGTTTCCGTCATTCCTGTACGAGCGGCTCGTACATCTTGCCTTCTTCCCACATGCCTTCACGCGCTTCCCCGAAAATACTCGGAATGTCTAACACCGTGCCGATTTCAATGCGATCCGAGTTATTGGGATTCGGCAGCTTGTCACGGTTCGCTTCGTAGAGCCGTCTCCATTGGAAGGGATCGTTGTAAACCCACGGATAACCGGCTATATTCCAAAGACAATCGCGGGAGTCTTCCCACGTTTGCACCGTGTACTGAGCGGGAAGCGGCGATGGTTTTGGCTGTACGGAAACCGAAGCGAGAGCGGCCATAACGCCGTCCGCCGCGATAATAGCCGCGTTCCAATCTTTCGCCGCAAGCGCGTCGACGCCGGTCGCGTAGTCGCTGGTCGCCTGGGAGAAATTATCAGGGTAATTCTCCTCAGCGTTGACGCCCTCAGCCCAGTCGAGGCGTTCTTTTGCTATGGACATGGCGTCAACCGCCTCGCCGCTTTTCTGCGCCTCAATGCCGTCAACAAGGGTCGCAACCATCCGCGCGTCTTCCGACGCCTTATCCCAATCCCGGTCGGCGAGTGCCGCTTCGCCGTCATAGTAAGCGGTCTCGGCTTTTCCATAAGGCTCAGGGTACTGCTCCGCGGCGCCGATGGCGGTCGCCCAATCAAGGCGATCTTTGGCTACGGCAAGGGCGGCTGTCGCGGCGTTAGCTCGCTGTTCTTCAGCCGCGAGGGCGGCCGCCGTTTCTTCTTCGGCCTTGCGTTGGGCTTCCGCAGCCGCAATGGCCGCGGCAATGGCTTTATCAAGCTGATCAAGGGCGTCGTTCACTTTTTTTACGTTTGCGTTTACCGCGCTCCAATCCTTCGCGCCTTGGGCTTTGGTCGCGTCATTGTAGGCGGACGACGCGATTCCGTATTGATCCGCGAA
>JAIRTS010000039.1 GCA_031254795.1 Treponema sp. | reverse complement strand
ACAGTGGCACGCCCCCGGCTATGTCCTCTACCAGCCTCAGCTTAAACGCCTCGCTGTATCGTACCACTTCTTTCACATTTCCTCTTCTCATGTGACAACTTTAAACCAGGACGCGACAGAATAAAATTTCTGGAGGCAGGAACCGGGAAGGAGCGCGCGCCCTTTCCGGCGCGATCAGCGCCGACATATAGCCCCGTGCGGACGAGCGGACAACACAAATAATAAAAAACATAACGGCGAAGAAAATATTTGAGGCGCGCCCGGAAGTGAAAAATTGTTATGAGGGGGAGAATTCCGGACGAAAGGGTGTTACGTGGGAACGGCGGGAGAACACGGGGATGAAAAAGCGATTACGCGTTATGCGAAAAATCAGGGGAGGAATCCCGGAGAATATGGACAAATATATGAAAACAAGCGATTGGAGCTGTTTTGAAAATACCCTCAAACAACAGTCTTAAAATACCCCAGAGAACTGCTCCGGGGATTCTTTATTTTTAGTTTGAGATTTTTCCTAAAATCGAATCTTGGGAACCTCTTTTATGTGGATCTACTATCGCTTAATTACAGCAAACTCACCGGATCCACGTCAACTTCCAGATATACGCCGCTGTCCTTGCCTTTGTCGTACAACGAAACCGCCTCACGCGCCGCCGCGTGGAGCGAGGACATGGTTTTTCCCCGCGCGAGAATGTGACGCCGGTAGTTTTCCGCGATAAGCCCGATGGGACATTCCGCAGGACCAAGCATGTCGGCGTCGCGCGGAAGGCGAGGCTGTAAGATTGATGCGAGTCGTTTAATCGCCTTGTCGGCGCGCAAACCGTCTTTTGAGCGCACGGTGAAGCGTATCAGCCTTGTCCAAGGCGGAAAATTGAGCGCCTTGCGCTGGGCTATTTCCGTGGCAAAGAAGCCTTCTATATCCAAGGCGCATGCCCGCGTGATGATAGGGTCCTTGGGGCGTAGGGTTTGCACAATGACCATGCCGTCCGGAAAGTACCGCCCCGAACGTCCGGCAACCTGCACGATAAGGGAAAAAGTGCGCTCGGCGGACCGGAAATCCGGTATATGCAACCCGGTGTCCGCCAAAACCACGCCGACAAGCCGAACGCCGGGAAAATTCAAGCCTTTCGCCACCATTTGTGTGCCGAGCAGTATGTCGAATTTGCCGTTTCTGAAATCCTCCAGCGTCTGTTTGAGATTTTTGCCGCTGTTCATTGTGTCCGCGTCCGCCCGCCTGACGAGGAGATCCGGAAAAGCGCGGCGGACTTCTTCTTCTATTGATTCGGTTCCGAAGCCGGCATAGCCGGCGCTCAAGGATCCGCATTGGGGGCAGGCCGCAGGCGGCGTCTCGTTGTAGCCGCAGTAATGACAGACCACACGGTTTCGCGCCTTGTGCAATGTGAGGGAAACCGAGCAGTGTTTGCAGGCAAGCTCGAACCCGCAATCCGGGCAATGGTAGAAATAGGCGAAACCGCGCCGGTTTAAAAACAGGATCGTCTGCCGGTTCATTGCGGCGGTTTTACGGATTTCTTCTTTTAACGTTCCGGTGAGGCAGGCGTCCAAATGATCAAGGGCGACGATTTTGATTTCTGGCGTCGTACCGCCGGAAAGCCGCCTGGTAAGATCAAGTCGCATGACGCTGGTTAAGCCGTCGGCGCGAGAGGAAGCAGCCGCCGGCTGCGCCGCCGCCATGAGCTGCCACGCTTCCACAGACGGCGTCGCGGAACCCATAACCAGCCGCGCATGTTCCACCTTGCATCGCCTCATGGCCACCTGCCGGGCGTGATAGCGCGGCGTGCTACCGCTCTTGTAGGAGCCGTCGTGTTCCTCGTCAATGATAATAAGCCCCAAATTCTGTACGGGCGCGAAAATGGCGCTTCTAGGTCCAACCACGATGCGAATGTCTCCCCTGCGTATCTTCATCCATTCGGTGAAACGCGCCGCGGGACTCATGCCCGAATGAAACGTCGTCGCAATGTCGTGAAACCGTTTGCCGACAGCCTCGGCGGTCTGCATGGTGAGACTGATTTCCGGCACCAGATAGATGACGGACTTGCCTTCCTGCAACATCATCTCCGCGGCGCGGAGGAACACCTCGGTCTTGCCGGAACCGGTGACCCCGTACAGGTAAAACAGTGGAAACTGAATTTCAGATTGATGCCTTATTTCCCGTGTGGTGATAGCCGCTAAAGCCTCCTCCTGTTCTTCGGAAAGGGAAAGCGCGGCGGTTGTCATATCATCACTGGAAAACGAAGGATAATCGCCGCTTTTTTTGCCGGAGGGAAGCATGGCGGCAAGCGCCTCTCCAAGGCTACACAGGTAATAGCCGGAAATCCATTCGGCAAGCTCAATGTCGCGCGTACCAAAGGTCGTTTCCTTGTCGACAACGCGGCTTATTGATTTCACGGCTTTTTCTTCAAGTTCGGCCGGCAAAGCGTCCCGTTCGCCCACCACAAAGCCAAGCGCGTTGCGGCGGCCAAACGGCGCCATCACCCGTTTGCCCACGCAAGCGGCGCTTTTATCGTCAATCCGATAGGTAAATGAGGAATTGGCAGGAATGTCGAAAACAACGTCTATATATCCGGGCATAGTGAAATCCAGAACACTACGCTAGTACTTTGTCCGCCATTTGTCAAGCGTATCGTCAGCCGTCATCTGTATGAGACTTCATTGCCAGCCGCGCCGCTTTCGCAAATATATCCGCCATGTATCCACCCTCCTGTTCTGAAAGTCCGGCGCGGGAAAAGAGATCACGGAAAAACCGCTCCTGATAGTCTCTTCCCCGTTGTTTGTAAAACCCCACGCTTTCAAGAGAATTCGTCACGGAGCGTACTAATATGTCAATTTGACCCTTGCTCATGGGACTCCATTGCCCGGCGACGAACCGAACATCGGAAAGCGTCCTGAACAACTCGTATCCGTATATCTGAACCGCGTGGGAAAGGTTGAGCGAGGGAAAGGCGTCGGATACGGGAATATGCGAGGCGAGAGAACACATATCAAGCTCCCCGTCTTCAAGTCCGGTACGCTCGTTGCCGAAAAGTATCGCGGCGTTTCCCTCACGGTTTTTCAGAAAGAGCGCGGCTTTATCAGGGGGCATGGTGACGGACTTGCGCTTATGTCCCCGCCGCCGCGTAGTCCCGATGATCAGGGAGCAATCCGCAACCGCTTCTTCGAGGGAGGCAAACCGTTCCGCACAAAGCCACACATCTTCGGCGTGTACCGCGCGGGCGCGGATCGTTCCTTCGTGCAGTTCCGCAGGATTCACAAGTCGTAGACGCGAAAGACCGCTATTCTTCATGGAGCGGCATACGGCGCCAACATTGCCAGATTCTTCGGGCCGGACAAGAACAATGACAATATCAGAAAGAGTCACCGGCGTACAACGATTTAGAAGACAAGTTGTTCAATCCACGCGCCAACCGCATCCGCAAATTTTTTTTATCCTGCCGCAAAGGGTTTCTAAAAGCGATTTCACCGACAACGGTATTCTTGGAAAGGAACGACTTCATATTATCAAGAGTCCGTCCCTTGTTTCCCGCGCAACAACAGAAGCTCGCAGTTTTTTTGCCAGCAACCGGCGACTGTTTTAAAAACACGGTCATCGCGGGCGCCGGAAAAGACGCCCACGCCGGAGAGCCGAATATCAAGAGATCGTACCGATCAAAATCTATGGCGTACGGCTTCAGCGCCGGCGATTTTTTTGAAAGAATTTGCTTCACGACCCAGAGGCACTTGAAAAACTCCTTGAAGCGTCTCTCATGTTCAACCTCAACGCGGAATATATCCACCGCTTGTGGAAACCGGGCATTTGAAGAAGCGCACAGTTTTTGTTTGATTGAGATCAGCCGCCAGCGCAGTGTTTCCATCATATGAATAACAAACGATAAGTGTTTTCATAAAAAACCGGTTTCACCACGACAGTGAGGCCACAGTGAAACCGGCTCCCTCCTCTTTTTATAGGGAGATTACCAGTTGCCGCGCATTTTACGGTCGCTCGGCGCTTTTTCCATAGCTTCATTAACCTTAATCTGCCGTCCTTCAAACTCCCGCCCATTGGCGCCGGCAATAGCGGCGGCGACTTCCTCGTCAGTTTCCATTTCGACAAAGCCGAAGCCTTTGGAGTTGCCTGTGTCACGATCAAAAATGATCTTGGCCGATACTACGCATCCAAACTGAGAAAAGAGGTTGCGAAGACTATCTTCGGTCGTATTATAGGCGAGATTACCAACATACAATTTCTTAGCCATTAAAATATTCCTTCACCCGGAAACGCCGGGCGCGTTTTTATTTACGCCTGCAAACCGCAGACGGTTCCATTCCCCCCAAGATGCCTTCGGGAAAAAAAGATACCTATATATAGAAAAGTATAAAAGAAAGATCACTGCACGTGAAAGCAAGACAAGAGCGGCAAAAAGACAGACAATATCTTTATCACTCGCGGAACAATCCGCGCTAGTTTTGAAATCCTTAAAAAGCAAACTTTCCAAAAACAACTTTTCCCGTAGCAATCAAAATGACACTCCATCTTGATTTCATTCGCAATAACATAAATTTTTAGTTATTATAACTACTTTTACATTTGTAGTCAAGATGATTTTCAAAAAATTTGCAAATTCGCCGCATTAAATTACAGACTACCATCCTGCGGAACGCGGCGAAACGCCACGCCATCGACTATCTGCCCCGCACATGCGGTTTAAGCGTCAGTTTTTCGAGCATGTCCCACGCCACGCCGTTTGGAAGCCGCGCGATTTCACACATAGCGTGGGTTCGCGCAGGTTTCGGCAAAGGAACGAACATCTTCAATGCCGCCGAAATCGTCCACAACAGGGACGGGTTTAATCGCTACAACGCGGACGGCATTCCTGAATTTGACCGCATCCATCGCGCTGTTCAGCATTTCACGCCAATCAATGACAAGGGCGATGGCCCTTCGTTCGTCAATATTATGCGTACCGGCGAGAACGGCGACTACGCCAACACATGGCTGCTTGCGGATTACCGCAACGACTCAATCTGGGAGTTTGAAGAAGGGCTGGAATTTTATAATATTACTCATAAGAAGGCAAATGACGAAAAACCTTATTTCTTTGGCGCGAACTATCCGAAATATCCGCCCATCATGCGTCTGGAATGTTCCAATGACGGCGG
>JAIRTS010000037.1 GCA_031254795.1 Treponema sp. | reverse complement strand
GTTTGGACGCTTTTATCATAACTCTGCGGCGGAGAAGGTCATTCTTCTTCGACGGCCTCGGCTTCTTCGTCCGCTTCCTCTTCTTCAACTGCTCCGTCTTCTTCGGCACTCTCGGCTTCTTCACCCGTTTCAGTTTCTTCGACAGCTTCGTCTTCTTCAGCCGCTTTGACCGCCGATTCAATAGGAGCGAAAGACAAACTGACGCCATTTGTTCTAAACGCCACCCAATCGCCTTTAAGCGGCAAATATTTTTCGTCAATGGTAAAGTGGTAGTAGTTTGCGCCCGTCGAATCGGTTGGATCGTAGATACGGATTTCTCCGGTGTCGCCGTTTGCGTAAACCTTAAAGGATACGAGATTAGGCGCTCCGTCTTGGGTGAATAATGGCACGTAGTAGTTGAGATCGACGCTCTGTACCAGTTCCATAGTGGAATTATTTATACTACGGTATACCTGTCCGCTTAATCCTGCTTGAATGCCGGAATTTTTGAGCGGGTTCTTGTCATAATTGAGCCATAAAAGCCATGACTTGCCTACGCCCCACGAAGGCCTGTTTATGGCGTTGTCGGCGAAGATATGAATGCCGAATCCGCCCTGCCCATCTTCAAGCCCGGATTCATATCGGACATCGAACTCGTACAGCATCGCTCCGCTTTGCGGGGCTTTAATATTCGCCTTGGCAAGCCGGCTTGCGGTGTCTTTTTGGAAAACCCGTCCCTCAATAATCTCCCATGTTCCAACAGCAAACTGATGTTCAGGCAAATCGACTTGGGCGAATACGGTCGCCGCAACCCCGCTCGCAAGAAGAAAAAAAATAAAGCGCTTCATAACATTGCTCCTTTGATTGTTTCCCATATCAAAATTTTTATGGGTCTATTATTATAACATGTTTTTATACAAATTGGAAGCGCTGTTTACGAAAATCCGTCTATATCGCGTTGCGCGTGGTCTTTGTAAATTTAGAAAGACACCCGTATAAAATAGTATACATACCATCCACCATTTCGCGTGTTCGCTCTTTTAGCGTTTGTTTTATAGAGAGCTTTTTTCAAAGCGTGAACAAAGTTCATACGCCTGATTCGATTTGATTTTGAAGAAATTTTGAGTGAAACCGGCGAAAAATCTGGTTTTCTCCCCTATATTCGAGGAATTTTTCCAAAATTTGACGTTTTTAGGAAGATTTCCATTTACAATACAAAAAATCCGCCCATCACTCTTTTTCATAAAATCATTGTTGGCACGAATTTTGCATTATTAGTAATGACAAAATTCCACGACATCTGTCTTGTCGAGTTTTGTCGCTGGAGGTTTCCCATGAAAAAGAACATCAGTGATATGGACAATTCTTTATTACGGACATATTTTAAACAGATTAAAGCAATCCCATTGTTGAGTTTTGAAGAAGAACTTGAGTTTTCCAAGCGTATGCGCGCGGGAGATGAAAACGCGCGCAAAAGGTTGATTGAAGCGAATCTTCGACTCGTGATAAAAATCGCTCATTCTTATTTAACAGCAGACGCATCTTTTATGGATATCATTCAAGAAGGCAACTTGGGTCTCATTCATGCGGTTGAAAAGTACGATCCTTCAAAAAATGTACGTTTTTCAACGTATGCGAACTGGTGGATAAAACAGGCTATACGGCGATACTTTACCAATAAGTGGCGGGCTATCCGTCTGCCGGACAGAAAGGAAGAATTATTGACAAAGATCAAAGCGGCCGCCCAAATATTGTCTCAAAAATTCATGCGCCAGCCTACGCTTGATGAAATAGCCATGAAACTGTCGCTTCCCAGAGAACAGATCGAACTTGTCCTCAATATAACCAATGAGATTGTTTCCCTTGATTCGGATTCAGGAAATAATGAAAACGCGATGGCAATTGAAATGTGCGAGGATTATACGTACAATCCTGAACGGGAGTTTGTACGAAAGGCGACAAGGCAAGACGCGCTGCACATTCTGGACAACCTTAAAGAGAGCGAGCGGCTCATTATTATGTACCGCTATCGGCTCAATTCAAAAGCTCCCCATACGCTCAAGGGCATTAGTGACAAAATGGGCGTCTCGCCGGAGACCGTACGGCAGATAGAAATCCGCGCCCTGCGCAATTTACGCGCCCGTGCGGAGGAATTCGCGTGGTTAAGGGCAATATAGCCAGCGGGCGGGCGTCGGTTGCGGCGCCGCAATCGCCTGTTCTTCAATGTCCTTCAATAATAAGTAATCCTGTAGTCGCCCACGACCTTGAAACCGACTCTGCCGTACATGTCGCGGGTCGCGGGCTTTTCTTTTTTGACAAAAAGGCTTGCCCGCCTGCCTTCTTCAAGCAGCCCTTGCACAAAAATAGCGGTCATACGTGTGGCTATGCCTCTTTTTCGGTATGACGGGTGGACATACACCCCGCCTATCTGAGCCCAGGAGGGAGTCTCCGCGTTTGTATTGATTTTTCCCACAATCCGTCCGCCGAGTTCCGCAATCAAAATACGCTCATGCTTGACGAGGCGTTCCAAAAGCATGCGGCACACGGCGGGATCAAATTTCCCGTTCTTTGGCAGGACTTCTTCTTGCTCGTAGCCTGCCTGCAAAGGAAAAAGCCTGTCAATATCGGACACGCCGGGTTGCCGGATGATGAGGCCCGGAGGACTCGCGCGCAGTTCCTGGAGCGGCGGCGTGTCGGCGGTCGTCATAAAATCGTAAATGATACGGTCGCCAGGTTGTAATCCGCGTTCCTCCGCATAGCGTTCCAAAAGCTCAATGTCGCGGGCTTTTCCGTGAAACACAAGCCGGGCCGCGTCCATACTATTTTTTTCGAAAAAGAAAGATAAAATTTCTTCAAAATTTTTGACTTCATCGTTAAAAACAGGATACACGGTGGAGCCGCTCCGTACTATCGCGCCCTGAATGGCGCCGTTTTCTTTCAATGCCCACGCATGAATCGTATTTTTATCCCGTTCCTCATGGGCGTACAGATATTTTGCGTACGCGGCGACCGAAAACGGCAGTTTTTTTTCAAGAAAACTCATAAACAGCGCTTCCGTTGCCATTGCTTTTCTTTTTTTTTCAATTTTCTCCAAGAAAATCATTGCGGATCGACCCATCGCGGTTCATTGAGGGAGAACGGCAGCTTCCCGTACGCGCCGATGCGTCCTATCAGCACGGAAAAGCCGGCGACAAACGATTCGTTTGCATAACTATACACCGCTATGGCCCCATCCACCCACGAGGTTCTGTCCAGATACACGGGAGTAAGGACGGAAAAAACAATGACTTTTTTCCTGAGCGGCTCAAGCGTGTTCAAGAAACGCAACCCTGCGGCGTCGGAAAGGCAGAATATGATGGTGTCCGCGGCTCTGGCGTACATCAGAAAATCGTTGACGCCGAAATCCGCCGAATACCAGTAGGATTTCGCCGTTGGATACGCGGCTTTTCCCTGCTTGAAAAACTCAAGGTACTGTCCTGTGAGAAGCACATTCCCCGCGTCTTTCGGCTGCAGGGGGAAGGGGGCGTCTTTTATCACCGTCACACTCCGGGCAGCCAGGTCCAGAAAAAAGGCGACGCCTTCGGGATCGGGCAGGTTTTTTTTGAGTTTTTCCATATCGGGAATATAGGGCGCGGCTTTCTCGCCTCGCATATATGTTAGCTTCACTTCCAACACCCGCCGCGCCGCGTCTTGCACCCGCGTTTTGAATTCCGGTTCTTCTTTCATTGAGGAAAGGAGAGTCGTCCACACCGGATCGAACAAAAGCGGCGTTTTTGAAAACATGATGATGTCGTTTCCGGCGGCGAGCGCTTGTTTCGCAGCCTTGGAAAGGCTACCGGCGCTTATGGTGGCCCCATTCATCATAAGGTCGTCGGTAATGACAAGCCCTTGAAAACCTATTTTCTCACGCAGGATGTCGTTCAAAAACCACGATGAAAGGGACGCCGGCGTCTCGCCCGCCTGGGTGTTGGGAAAGGCAATGTGTCCGCTCATAACGGCTGGCAGGTTTTCCTTCGTGAGCATCCGGTAAGGAACAAGTTCCCGATTCCAAAGCACGTCAAGGCTCGCGTTGATCTTGGGAAGAATGCCATGCGAATCAAGGTCAGTGTCCCCATGACCGGGAAAATGCTTTGCGGTTGGAATGACCCCTGCGGCAAGCTGCCCTTTCATAAACGCCGCGCCGAGGATGCCGGTTGCCACCGGATCCACGCCAAACGACCGAGTCCCAATCAGCGCCGAGTTGCGATTCGTGTAAAGGTCGACAGCAGGCGCGAAGTTCATATTGATGCCCAGAAGCGCCAGTTCTCTGCCGATGTAGTATCCTGCCCGGTAAGCGTCTTGGGGGTATCCCGACGCGCCTATCGCCATGTTGCCGGGCGTTTCGCTCGTCGCGCCTTTCACGTGCCGGATCCACCCGCCTTCCTGATCGGTCGCCACGAGAAGGGGTATCTGATACGCGCCTTTGAGCGCCTCTTTCTGAAGTTCGCCTACGGTTACGGCAAGCCGCGTGGTGTCGCCCGTATTCCATCCGAATATCTTTACTCCACCGAGATTCCTGTCCCGTATCCAGTCCATAATGAGCGGCGAAGGATCCGCCCCGACCCAGCCGAGCATGAACGTCTGCGCCAAAACCTGCTCGTCGCTCATGTCCGCGACTATGGCGGCGGCTAGCCGCTTCGGATCGCCCGGATCATTAAAAGACAGGGAAAAGATGCGGAGAGGAGTGATAAAGAGAAGCGCAATGACGACTTGTTTTATGAACGGCATAGTTTTTTTCACGTGTATATTGAAACCGGAACCTCAACGCCGCCGCAGGCAAGCGTTTCTTCCAAGGTTTTCGCTCTTTTTTCAAGATAGGAAGCCGGAGCGGCTTCCGCAAATGGATCTTCCGCTGAGGGACGCGCCTTCCCATACAACTGGAATTGCCTGACATTGCCGGTTTTAGCCAATTCGAGCGCCAGATCGTTCCACGCCGCATCTTCCACGCCCGAAGGCAACGCTCCGCCGATTGAACACAGCATGGTCTGAAGCGTCGCCGGACAGACGCTCACGAATTCCTTTATTTTTGCGATCAGCTTGTCAAAGGGAATCGCCGATCTGTTGATGACGCGATACCACGCTTCATCTCCGGCGTCGAGCTTGAGCCATACGTCAAGCCCATAGGAAACAGCCGCGTTCTGTAAACACGAAAAAATCTCATCCCGAAGCAAACCCGCGCCGCAGGTGATCGCCACGAGTTTCGCGCCCGGCACCGTTTTTTTTTGAATGTCGCGGACGGCTTCCAACGCTTTTTCAAAATGAGGTGACAGGGTAGGCTCCCCATTGCCCGAAAAGCAAATATCCTGTATCGGGATGGCGCGGTGTCGCGCGTTGTTTACGGTGCGCGTCAATTCGTCCTTCATGGTTTCTAGATCAAACTGAGCGGTGGTTGCAAAAGGAAAAATTTCACAGTAGGGACAATCGAAAGAACATACTTTTTTATCGGGGAACAGGTTTATTCCTATGGACAAACCGCCCGAACGCCGTGAATGCACCGGATATACAAGGCTCCCATCCTCGCGGTTGCGATGGTTCTCAACAGGAAAAACAATCATGTCATAATTATTATAACTTCCGCGTAAGTTGTCAATAGAGAGTTTCCCAAAACTTCAGTTTCCAAAAAAGCTTAACACGCGCATTTTTAATATGTTGCGCTAAATTTTCAAAACCCTCTGTTGAAAACCAGTGAAAATGTCCTATAGTGCGTTCAATAGAAATGTCCTGTCTGATAATTTTAGTCAGGAGGATAATTGCGGGTAAAAAAAAACTAAGCGCGGAAAAAGTCTGCGCGGAAAAATCATGGAAATGGCACGACGCGGGCTTAAAACACTTTCGGCGGCGTCAGCGGAGACTGGTGTCGGTTACCGGCAAGCGGAACGGATTTACAAACGATACCTTGCGGGCGGGGATGAGGCGCCGGTTCGCGGCAACAAGGGGAGGCCGTCGAACCGTAAAACCGG
>JAIRTS010000027.1 GCA_031254795.1 Treponema sp. | reverse complement strand
GACTCTTAATCTGCGGGTCGAAGGTTCGATCCCTTCGCGGCTCACAAGGCAAGCGGGGCGCGGTTCGTTCTGTCCGGAAATTTATCATCTGTGGGGTCGTTGCCATTTTTTGTTTGATTTGACCCGACGTAGAGGCGCAATCAAATTTGCGGCAAGGGTCTAAACCCCACTGTGAATAAAATTTGCGTGGTTTTCGCTAAAACCGCTTGACACATTAAAAAAAAATTGGTATGGTATATATGTTCTTGCGTTTACGCGCGTGCGGGAATAGCTCAGTGGTAGAGCGCGACCTTGCCAAGGTCGATGTCGCGGGTCCGACTCCCGTTTCCCGCTCTTTGGTTCCTGTGTGGAATCATGATTTCTTAGTGAAGTCTTATCGGGGTGGCTGACCGGTTGGTTGCTATGCATAACCAACGTGATGCCTGAGATTATACCCTTTGAACCTGATACGGATAATACCGGCGCAGGGAAAAACAAGCTTTTCTGAAAAGCCGCTTTTCTGAAAAACACGCTTTTCTTCAAGTTTTGTATGATCATACACTCCGATAAGCGATAAAACCATGCGTGAGGCGTGGACGAGGAGGGATGTATGATAAAAACAGCGAAAACAAAATCCGTTCTTTCAAAGACGCTTTTTTTAGTGGCGGCTGTTATTCCGGTTTTTGCGCTTAATTGCGCAAAAAAAAGCGTGAATGGGGAGGCGGCGCAAGCGTCCGCCGAAGAAGTCGTCATTTGGACGTACGATTCATTCGATTCGGAGTGGGGGCCGGGCCGGGAAATAGGCGAACGCTTTCTTGAACAAACGGGTGTCGCGATCAAATGGGTGAGCCACAGCGACGCAGGTTCCGTGTTGTCACGGTTGCTTCTGGAAGGAAATTCTGCGGACGCCGATATTGTACTCGGACTTGATCAAAACCATACGGAAAGAGCGTTGAATTCCGGCCTTTTGGAAGCGTATAAACCTGCGGGAGCGGATTCCATTCCGGACGAAATCGTTATTGACAGCGCTTTCCGGCTTATTCCTTTTGATTACAGTTATTTCGCCATTATGTACGACAGCGAAAAGATTCCCAATCCGCCGCAGAGTCTTGAAGATTTGACGGATCCCGTGTATGCGAAAAAACTCATCCTCATGGATCCGCGCGCTTCTTCGCCCGGCCTTGGATTTCTGACGTGGACAAAGACCGTTTATGGAGACGGCTGGAAGGATTACTGGAAAAGACTTTCCCCTTCCATTTTGACCATTGCGGAAGGTTGGGACACCGGTTACGGACTTTTTACCGCCGGCGAGGCGCCGCTCGCGCTTTCCTATACGACCAGTCCGGGATATCATCTTGAATATGAGGAAACCGAGCGGTACAAAGCCGCCATTTTCAAAGATGGCCACGTGATTCAGGTTGAGGTCGCAGGCTTGTTGAGCCACGCGAAAAACAAGGATAACGCCAGGCGGTTTCTTGACTTCATGCTCTCGCCTTCGTTTCAGGAGGTTATTCCGCTCACAAACTGGATGTACCCGGTGATAGATATTCCGTTGCCGGATTCCTTCAGAATAGCTCCCAAAAGCGACAAGCCGCTTGACGCCGCGCCGGTCGCGCAGGCGGATATAAACGAATGGACGGCGCTCATGAGCGGATGGTGAGGAACTGCAGCGCCTCCACAATGAACCACCCCGCCCCGAATAGCCATCTTTTAAGGCGGGGTATTCCCCCATATACGTTTACTTGGGGACGAGCAACCTGTAAAACGCCGGAAGCCGTCTCCTTTTGGAATTGGCGCGGATCCCCGCGTGGTGGCGCATGTTTTTAAACAGCTGAGCCTGCTCCAAAACGCGAGCTACGTTTGCGAGCTACATTCGGATTGGTTTTGGAACAGCTTCTGTTAAAATAAAGAAGCCCCGGAGCCAAACTCCGGGGTATTGAAGGTTTCACCTTGAAATCTTTGCGTGTATGTGGGTAACCCTCGTGTCCCCAGTTTTCCGCAACAAGCGGCGCAAACAAGTTTGCGGCGGGGGACTAAATCCCACTGCGGATGAACCACCCCGCGCCAGGCGCTGTTAGCAAAGGAATATCTTAAGAAAGGCAACCGTGATAAATCCGAGGAAGTTCATATCCGATTTTTCATACCGCGCCGTAAGCCATCTGTTTTCTTTGAGCTTTCCAAATATCCGCTCGATATATCCGCGTTTCTTAATACATTTTTTGATCATACTCTATCGGCTTCTTCCGGTTTTTCCGTCCGGGCATGGCCGGCTCGTTATTGTTCCCCCTCAATATCCGGCGGAACTCATCGCTGTCATATCCCCGGCCCGCCGTCGCCGCGCGTCCAACCGCATCCCGGACTAACTCCGGCGCCGCCTCTATGTCGTTCACGTTCCCCCCGCTTAAAAACCCTTCCGCCACCTGTCCGTCACTGGTTGTCATCAGATGAAACCTCGCGCTCGTCCCCGCCCGCCGCCCCGGGAAAACTGGTCATACGCCACATGCCAGCATCCATATTCTTCAGGCAAATCCCGCCAGGGGCGGCCGATCCTCAGAATATGCAGTGTCCCGCAAAACGCTTTATATGGGAAACTTCAGGCGGACGGCCTTTCCCCCGATAACCCGCCTCTATAATCGGCGCCGCCACTTCAGTGAGCTTCTTTTCTCTTATCGGGTATAACCCCTCTTCCCTCTCCATCTTTCTTTTCCTCCTCTTTCCCTTGTCCCCCCTTTTTCTATTTTTGCCTGTCTTTGCTAACAGCGCCTGGATGAGCCTGCTCCAAAATGCGAGCTTGCGTTTGCGAACCAGTGTTCAGCGAACCGACATTCGGCGAACCAACGCTCGGCGAATTTGCGTTATGAGTGTCATTTTGCGATGAAGCTCCCGTATTTCAGGGAAGTTTCAGAGTGTTGGCGCGTCTGCTCCTTGTCTGCGGCTGTTCCAAAACGGTCGGCCTGCGCGCGTTTCGGAACAGCCTTGTCTTTTTCATAAAAAAATTTTCTTTAACACCCAAATATTGCTTGACAAAAAAACAGCGGCTGGTTATTATGAACGCCTAGGGGTATATGTATTGAGGGATGTACGTCTTGCGATATGCCTTTATGGGAGAGACGTTTTAGTGAAAAATCCAGAGTTTTTTGCATGTGGCGTTTCAACGGCGCGGAAAAAGAGGCGTAACGGCGCC
Organism: Treponema sp.; assembly: GCA_031254795.1. GTDB lineage: Bacteria > Spirochaetota > Spirochaetia > Treponematales > Breznakiellaceae > JAIRKH01. The sequence continues at coordinate 462 of JAIRTS010000027.1, read as the reverse complement.
CGGTTCGCGCGTCTCAACTCAAGAGGTTTGGAATGCGCGGGAAATTGATTGCGCCTGTCCTGGCATTATATGTATGGTCGGCTGCCGCCGCCCCGGTTTTCGCCGACGCGGGGCGCTGGGAAGCGCGGGAACGGGGAATGCGGCTTGTTTTGAGCGGGGCGTACTACCGCTTTGTAGCCGCCGATATTGAGGTGGCGCGGGCGCCGGTTGACCGGGCGTACTACGCCGAACATTGCCACGGGGATTTTGAGCGGAATGTCCGCGGCGGTATTTTTTGCATAAGTTTTAATTATTAGGATAGACAAACATTACGGAGGTAAAACGCATGTCCACAAAACAACACACAACACAGCCCAAAACCGGGCTGGCGCGGCTTTGGGAGTTTGCAATGATGAAGAAGCCGCTCGTATTCGGGTCGATCGTGCTGTCGGCGGCGGCGTCCGTTGTCAGCTTTGTGCCGTA
>JAIRTS010000276.1 GCA_031254795.1 Treponema sp. | reverse complement strand
TATTATTTAGTAACATTTCCTTAGATGCTGTACTCGTCCCTGCCAACGGCTTTATAGGCGTCAACAAGGTCCTGTAGGCTGATTGTATCAATGCACTTGTTTATTTCCGCATACAGTTCGCTCCACGTATGCCGTGAAAGACAGCCGCTCTGCCTGGGGCAGTCCCTTGAATGAACGCAGTCAACCGGCTCCATAGACCCTTCCACCGTGCGAAGCACTTCGCCCACCGTTATTTTGTCAACCGCTTTGCCCGGAAAGTAACCGCCCTGCGATCCGCGTATCCCGCGTACAATCCCTGCCTTGCGCAAAAGAATGAAAAGCTGCTCCAAATAGCCGTCCGACATGCCGGTGTTTTCCGCGATGGATTTGGCGCTCACGTACGTTCCTTTTGGAAGCAGAGCCATATAAAGCAAAGCCTCAAGTGAATAACGCCCTTTCGTTGAAATTCTCATAATAACAGCCTCTTTTATATATATAAATAATACGTTATAATACTAAAGAAAGCAAGTGAAAAGAATCTCGGCTTAAACCACCTGCCAAGCTACGGCTTGCCAAAGCAAGCCGGTTTTCCATAAAACGGATTTTTGCGGAAAACTTGGGAAGTTGCGCAAGAATGAGCCTCAGCGCGGCAAGGGCAAACCAGAGGCTTGCGCCCCAAAGGTCGCGGCCATTTGGGGCGGCGGGAATTAAACCAGACTGTGCGGAAGTAACATGTTCCGCATGTTATTCGCATAGATCTTGGGAACGTGTGTACCAATATGAATGAAGAAACAGCGCCGAAAAATTTCACCGAAAACTCCGTCGAGTTTTCCACCCTACAAGAAACGCTCGCGACGCATTTCAAATGGTTCCATAGCCATCCTGAACTTGGACTCCATGAATGGGAAACAACCGCCCGCATACGGGATATTCTTATGGACGCCGGCGTGAAAATCCTTGACACGGGACTTGAGACCGGGCTGGTCGCGCGTATCGGCGGCAGTGGAACGGTTGTGGCCCTGCGTTGCGACATTGACGCCCTGCCCATCGCCGAAGCGACCAATCTTGAATACGCGTCAAAGAACGGCTGTATGCATGCCTGCGGACATGATTTTCATCTGACAAGCATGCTCGGCGCGGCCTCGCTCCTGAAACAACGAGAGAGCCGTCTCATGGGCGCCGTCAAGCTCGTCTTTCAGCCTGCCGAAGAATCGGTGAATGGCGCGGTTTCGGTGTTGGCTTCCGGCGCGCTTGACGATGTGGCGGAGATATATGGACTGCATACCACGCCCGATATGCCTGTATCCATGATCGGGGTCAGCTCGGGCGCGGTGTACGCCGCCGTGGGATCGTTCGCTATCCGTATACACGGGAAGAGCGGACACGCAGCCCATCCGGATGAGTGCCGCGATCCAATAGTCGCGCTCAGCCAGATCATAGGCGCGGCTCAAACCATTGTAAGCCGGCGGACAAGCCCCTTTGACCCTGCGGTACTGAGTTTCACCCATGTCGAGGCGGGAAATACGTGGAACATCATACCGGAAGAAGCCTTCGCGGAAGGCACGATCCGCGTCGGCGGCAAGGAACGACTCAACGCCATTATGGAGCGGCTTAAACGTGTTTGCAAAGGCGTTGAAGAAATCTGCGGCGCGCGGATCGATTTTCACTGCGAACTCAATGCGCCCGCCGTAAATAACGACAGTGAACTGGCGGAATTTGTGAAGCGAACGGCTCAGGAACTGGGTTTTAAGACAGGTCCAAGCAGGCCGACTATGGGAGGCGAGGACTTTGCTTTTTACCAGGAACGCATTCGCGGAGTATTCTGGAACATAGGCGTCGCCAGCCCCGAACCAGCGCACAACCCGCGTTTTATCGCAAATCCGGCGGCATTGAGTACGGCGGCGGCGCTTTTGTCCGCCATTGCGGAAAAATCGCTGAAAAGGTTGTCCTCAGTTGAATAGCACGCGCGAAATATTCCGCGGCGAAGAGTTCCGCGGCGCGAAAATTCGTGGCATACCGATTCTTTTTGAAAATGACGAATGCATGGCGCTTGACAAACCTGCGGGGCTTGCGGCGCAGGGCGGGGCCGGAGTCGGAACCTCGCTTGACTCCATCCTGAAGGCGGAATTCTCGCAACGTCCGCTGCTGGTTCACCGGCTTGACAAAGACACATCCGGCGTCATCCTTGTCGCAAAAAATCGCGAGGCCGCAGCCTTTTTCGGAAAGCTTTTCGCCGCTGAAAATCGCGGCGCCGGCTGCGGCAATGCCGGCGCCGTCATCAAGCGCTACCTTGCGCTGTGCAAAGGAACGCCTCAGCCAGAGGCGGGGGCCATCAGGGTCGATCTTGAGGTAAAAGGCGCGCGAAAAACTGCGGAAACGCGATACAAAAAAATCAACGAGCGGCGCGTTGCCATTGAGAACAGTGACGAGCTATTCTCAATGGTGGAAATTGAACTTGGCACGGGACGGACGCATCAAATCAGACGGCACCTCGCCGGCATCGGCAACCCCATAGCGGGCGACGACAAGTACGGCGATTTCAAGCTGAACAAGCGGCTCCGCAAGTATCTCGGAGTCAAACGCCTGCTTTTGCACGCCTCACGGTTGATCATTCCGGCGGCGGCGATCTCAAAACGCAATGGCGGCGCCATTTTTGATATTGATGTTTCAAGTCCACTCCCCGATTATTTCGACTTCTTCTGAGCGTGGACATCCGTGTTGATGGCGGCGGCGTTCAGTATGGCGACGAATTGTTTTTTTTCAATAAGGTCAATGAGACGGGCTTCGGTAAAACGTTTGGCTTCATCGCTGAATGTCCCCATCGTGAGGCAAATGCCCTTGCCCGCCTTGACTTCCTTGAGGTGGGAATGAAAATCCCGCACAACAAGCTCCCCGACCGTCCCTTGGCTTCTGACGAACCTGAACGCAACCACATCCGACCATTTTGGGGTGTCAATTTCCGCGTTTATGTCCGCCCAGTCGTTCTTTGTTACGGTGATGTTGGTGATCTTCACCTTTGCCCGCGGATAATAGGATATTACGCTTTTTCTGCAAAGGGCGACAAAATCCGCCTGGCTTCCCATAAGAAAGGTTTGGAGGTTTTTATTCGAATTCAGTTCCTGATACTGAGTTATCAACAAGGAGACATCTTTGTACCCCGGAGTATCCATCTGTATTTGTTTGAGCAGAGGCAACGCCTTCCCGATATCGTTGCGCTTCAGATATGTCGTGGCTAACCTATATCGCAACTCTAACGCCACATCTGGCTTGATATTCTCGTGCTTCAAACCGATTTCAAAATTTTCTATCGCCTTGTCGTAAGCGTGCATGTCGATGTTGATGTTGCCGCAGATCAAGCATGCGTTTGCTCCCATAACCGGATCAGAACGCAGGTGCGTGAAAATTTTCAGCGCCTGATCCACCTGCTTCGCCTCCAAGTAACATTCGCCTAAAACAAAAAGAGATTCTTTGTCATTCGGCGCAATGTCCATCGCCTGACGGATAAATGTCATGGCTTCTTTGTGCTTGTTCAATTTGAAAAAAGCGTGTCCGAGGCAACGCAGAGTCGCCGCGTCTTCGGGATTGACGATGCGGGCGCTTTGAAGCAGTTGCACCGCTCTCTCGTAATTCTTTCTTTGAAATTCAATAACGCCAAGATTAAAATTCACGTCAAAATCGTTTTGTTTCAGAGAACGGGCGACCGTAAGCCCTTTATATGCGTTGTCAATCAAGCCAAGTTTGAACGCGCAGACGCCGTAATGGCAGTATACCGTAAATTCATCGCCGCTGCCGCCAACCTCGGTAAGCGTTGTGTATGTTTTATACGCTTCTTCCCAATTGCCCTGCGCGTAAAAGTCGTCTGCCACCGTAAGAAGAGCTTCCGGGTCCTTGGGATTTTGGGCGAGCTTTTTGTGCGCTTCCTTCAATTTAATGTTGTCGCCGCCGGCAAGATTTCCATCTCCTCTCCGTCTGAAAATGCGTCCGGCCAGAATGACACAAATTACCGCTACAAGAATAACAGCAAGCGTTACAATAAGAATAAAAGTCATACCCTTTTTATCGGCAGAAAACGCCGATTATTGCAGAGTTTTTTCTATGACGCGCGGTCTGTCTGAAATGACCCCTTGACAAATACGGGGCGCGTCGGTAGACTTTTTCAGTAAACGCATGGGTTTAACTTGAAAAAACGGAGGCGATGAAATAATGACGGAGTCCCGCAATGAAACGCTGGATGAGACTGACTTTGATATTGTATTATCTAATGACATAGATTTCTCAGGAACAGCAAGGCTCGAAAAACCCTTTCTGGCGCGCGGTAAAATTACAGGAGAGATACTTTCGACCAGCCTCCTTGTTGTTGATGAACATGCGGTTGTGGACGCGGATATCACCGCCCCGCATGTTGTCATACGGGGAACCGTTAAAGGCAATGTGAACGCATCGGAGAGAATCCACATCACGTTGACAGGCAAATTGCAGGGGAACATCAGCACTGCAGAAATCTGTCTGGAAACGGGCTGTCTGTTCAATGGACGCTGTTCCATGACCGGAAATCCATCCTCTTCTGTACAAGAAACTGCGTCCAAGTTATGAACCCATTCCGTACGCGCCGTTGCATAAGGTGTATCAGTGTGTGCATGTTCCTGCTTTCCGTGTCCAGACTTTTCCCCCAAAACGCCCAGACAAAACCGAACGCGGTTGTTGAATACCGTACGGGCAACTATGAAAAAGCGGTGAGCATTTGTCAGGAAGAAATAGCCGGCGACGCCAACAACATCGACGCCCATGTCGTCGCGGCGTGGAGCCTCATACGGTTGGGCAGATATGAGGAAGCCCATGACTACGCGGCGGCGGGACGAAAAGTCAGCCGGTACGATCCGAGGATCATTGAAATTCTTGGAGAGACCAGTTATTATCAGGGCAGAAATTTGGACGCTTTGCGCTATTTTCAGGAATACGTCAATTACGCGCCTGAAGGGGGATACATCGATCAGGTGTACTTCTTTATGGGCGAGTTGTACATCAGGCTCGGCAAGTTTCATTCGGCGGACATCGCCCTGTCAACCGCAGTGCATTGGCAGCCGAAAAACGCGGAATGGCTCGCCCGCCTCGCCTATGCCCGCGAGAGCGCGGGGGACCATGCCAATGCGCTTCTGGCTTACGAAAAAGCCTTGTCAATCAATCCGCAGTTGACCGACGCTCGGCGCGGGTTTGAACGGACGCGGAAAGCGCTTGGCGCGCGTTAAGGAAAAAAATGAAACCTTTTTTCAAAAAAGACACCGAGATAACACAAAAAACCTTCAACGCTCTTGAAGATGAGCAGAAGGAAATGATACGGGGCATCATAGAACTCTCCGGCACCACGGTAAAAGAAATCATGGCGCCGCGCATTGACACGGTTTTTATTCACGCGCGCTCGCCCAAAGATGAAATTCTCGCCGCAATCACAGAAAGCGGACATTCCCGCTTTCCGGTGTACGAAGAGACCATAGATAACGTTATCGGCGTCCTCTATGCGAAGGATGTTCTTACATGCCTTGTCAAGAATCAGGAATTCGACATTCAAAAACTGCTTCGCACGCCGTTTTTCGTGCCTGAGCCAAAGCGCATTGACAAGCTTTTTCGGGAACTCAGGCGCAAACGGGTGCATATTGCGGTTGTAGTCGATGAGTACGGCGGTGTTTCCGGCATCGTGAGCATGGAAGACATCCTTGAGGAGATCGTAGGGGACATTCAGGACGAGTTCGACAATGAAACGGAGAACATAGTCAAGATAAGCGAGAACGTGTACCTCTGTGATGTCCGCGTCAACCTTGAAGACCTCGCGGAAGAGATCAACATCGACCTTCCGGTTGACGGTTTCGACACATTGGGAGGCTTTGTGTTTGATCTTTTTGGGAAAATTCCTGTTAAATACGAAAAGACCGTGTATAATGGTTGTGACTTCATCATTCAGGAAATGGAAGGGTACAAAATCCAGAAGGTAAAAATCGTGGTGAAGCGTGAAAATGAGGAGTAAAAAAAATGAAATACCGGATCATTCTTATAATAGCGCTATCCGCAGGCGCCCTTTACGCGCAAACTGCGCAATTCCCCGCAAGCGCGTCCTCTTACTACAATCAGGGACGCGCCTTTATGGTGGAAGAGGACTGGTACTCCGCGTCGGAAGCCCTGCTTGAATGTCTGCGCCTCAGCCCCGCCCATGTGGAAGCCACCGCCGCGCTCGCCGAGTGTTACTACAATTTAGGCGAATTTGACGAAGCCCTCGCATGGACGCGGAAGGCTCGCGTCCTCGCAAGAGGAAACATAGCCCTTGCCAACCTTGAGGCTTTTATCCTCATCGCGCTGGGGCGGCTCGACGCGGCTTCTCAGGTGATCGTCGAGACGCTTTCCCGCGAACCCTACAACAAAGAAGCGCTGTTCGCCGCTTCGGAGCTTGACATCGCCCGCGGCCATTCAGGGGACGCGGTTCGGCGCTACCAGGAGGCCGTCCGCCGCTACCCGGACGACAGGCGCCTCCTGGTCTCCCTCGCGCTTGTGCAAGGCTCCCTCGGCAACACGGATCAAGCGAGGGCATACATAGAACGCGCACTCCTCCAGCATCCGGACGACTACCGCGTCTACTACTACGCGGCTTACCTTGACGCGGGAGCGGGAAGAATCAATTCTGCGATAACGTATGCGGAAAATTCCCTCTTCTATAAACCCGGCTTTGATCCGGCGCGTTCCCTTCTTGCGAATCTTCGTTACAGAACGGGCAAATACGAAGAGGCGGCGCGTCTTGCTGACGAGGCGATTGCGTTTAACCAGAAGAATTTAAGCGCATGGTACCTCAAGGGCATGTCGTACGCCCAGCTTGGACGCAAGGGCGATGCCAGAAACATCTTCATAAACGCGCTCGCCATTGACCAGAGCGACGAATTTATCCGCATTGCGCTGGAAGAGCGGCTTATAGCCGACACCAACCTCGAAGATCCGGCGCGCGCGCGCTGGGCGGACTACCACTTCAACCGCGCCCGCGATTACAGAGCCGCCAACCTGTCGGATCAGGCGTTGTTTGAATACCGCCGCGGGCTCCGTATCAATCCGTACTCGCCCGCCAGAAAAGAATACGCCGAAATTCTCAGGCTGCAAGGCTACCCGGCTCGTTATGTTGACGAACTGCACTTCATGCAACAACTCGGTGTGGCGGACAAAGCCGTGGACGACGCGGCGGAAGCCTATGACGCGCTTTTAGCCGAAGCGCTTCACCGGCAATGGGGCGTTGATCCCGCGTCAAGCGTTGGGCGTCATTGGAACGTCGCGATATTCTCGGTCGTTTCCCAGTCGAGCTTTTACCACGCGGACGCCGGCGCCCTCACTTCTTCCTATATAAAAGACTTTATGATCCACGATAGAAACATCACCCCCATGAATATCGAATTGAGACAACCTTCTTTTTCCACGGCTTTCAGAGAAGCGCGTTCAGCTGGCGCGGATTACTTTCTCATCATATCGGTAAACGAAAACGAGCGGGATATATCGATCAAGGGCGAATTCTTTGTAGCCCGCACCGGTTCCCCGGCCGGCGTTTTTTCCTCCTACCGCACTGGCGCGGACAAACTGCGGAACGCGTCTCGCGGAATCATTGAACAATTAAGCGCGTCCCTCCCGCTTCGTGGCGTATTGCTCCAGCACAAACAGGGGCAGGGACTCATTGACAAGGGAAAGGCGGACGGGGTGATAGCCGGAACAACCTACGATGTGGTGAAAAGGGGGCAGCCGGTCATCAGAAACGAAGGCATCGGGATACTTTACTCGGCGGATGATGTGGTCGGCAAGCTGGTCATTACCGTTGTTGATGAGGAAGTCGCATCCGGCGCGCTTTCCCGCGTCGGCTTTTTTGACCGGATTGCCGATGGAGACGAGGTTTTATTGACGCCGGGAACGCAGGACGCCGCTTCGCCGCCGGGCGCCGATCTGCAACCAGCGGCGGATCCGGAATTACGCGCTTTATTGAGAACATTGCGGTGACGCCTCTTGCCGAGGCGTACGCAAGGGCTATTGGGGCGTCGCTTCCTTGTCATCGGCGGTGAAACCGGCGGTCTCGGATGGCTCCGCCGGTTTCACCGTAACGACAACCTTTCTGGGGGCGCTTGCCGTGGCGTTGAGGTATACGGGGAGATTCACATCAACCGGCAGGGAAAATGATCCCGCTTCCTGAATTCCCGCGCAATCCACGCTGAATGCGTCAAGCGCCGTGTACCGGTCAAGATCGCGTTGCCTGCCCTCAATCGAGACGCTTCCATTCTCAATGTTCAAAATTGCCGTCCAGCGGGTGGAATCCAGATTCTTCAGGCTAATAGGGATGTTTTCGTAGGTTTTCTGCGCAAGAATTTCCTGCACAACGCCTTTGAATTCCACTGTGGCGCCCCGTATTTTGGCGAGTGGTTCGTAATTCAGGATGTTCACCACAACGGAAAAGTCTGAGTCGTGTCCGTCAAGCGACACGTCTTCGGTAAAAAGTTCTGAAATAGTTGCAAGTACATCGGCGGGGCCATCAACAACGACTTGTTCCGGCGCAAGACTCCAGTCCGCAAGCTGATAGCCGTTGCGCAGGACGCCCCTGATGTTTGTCTTGAGTGGCGCCGCTTTGCTTGCCTTATGATCTATGGTCAAAGATAATTCCCCAGGCTCAACCTTTATTTCAAGAGGATCAACACCCAAAGCGGTTCCTTTTTTCCGTATCTGTACCGGAACGCGGTACGTTCCCTTGGTTTTTCCCTTAAGATCGATGTAGGCGACGACATCATCCTCCAGAATAGGATAGACGCTGTTCGCTTCCCCGCGCAGGCTCACGCGGATCGTCTGGTCATACGGGCTGGAAGGCGTATAGTTTCCGTCAATTTCCAGTTGCAAAGGCGCTAAGAAAAAGCGCTCCGCCATGGAAGAGGACTTGTGAAAAGCAAACAACAGGATGGCCAAAACAACGGACACCACCTTGGCTGTCCAGTTTTCAGCGATTTTCAAGAGTATTTTTCTATAGTCAAGTGTTTTCATACTACGCGCATCTCTTATTGCGCCCGCTCCAAAACCGACGCCATCGGGCGCGTTTTGGAACAGGCTTACTTTTTAAACGGAGCGGCTTCCATAGGATTAATGCCGTCGAGTGAGCCGTTCGCATCGCCAGAGTCAAGGCTCGTTTCTCCAATGCCGGCGCTACGTTTCCCATGCTCAATCAGTTCCTGAAGTTTTCTGGCGGCCTCTATAGATGAAAGATCGTAGTACAATCTTCCGTCAAAGGCGAAGCTGATAGCCCCGGTCTCTTCGGAGACAACCAGAATCACCGCGTCCGACTGCTCGGACATGCCCAAAGACGCCCTATGGCGAGTGCCGAAACTCTTTTTGATGTCCTGTTGCTCGGACAGGGGGAGAAAGCATCCGGCCGCCACGATCCGCTCATGTTGAATGATCATCGCCCCATCGTGGAGAGGTCCGTCAAACTCAAAGATGGCGACGATAAGGCTTGAAGAAATCTCCGCGTTGAGCTTTGTCCCCGTATCAATGATATTCTTGATGTTGATTTTTCGGGGAAACACGACAAGCGCTCCACGACGCTTTTGGGAAAGAATTTCCGCAGCCGTGATGACGGCTTCCAAATGCCCCGGATTCGGCTTGGCGTTCGGTCTGAAAAACTCGCTTTGCCCAAGCCGGAGGATAATCTTGCGCAATTCAGGCTGAAACACAATAGCGACCGCGATGAGCACCCCGGGAGCCAGCGCCTTGAGTATCCACACCAGCGTGGTGAGCTTCAGCCATGTCGCAAGTCCATACACCAGGGCGAGAAACCCCGCCCCCTTTATCATCTGTACGGCTTGGGTTTTCACCAAAAGACCATACGTCATATACAGGAGCAACGCGAGGATCGTTATGTCCAGCGCCGGACGTATTATGTCATACATTGCCAGCAGTTTTTGCAGCCACTCCATGCAACACCTTTACCATATCAACCGATTCTTTAACATCGTGCACCCTGATGATATCCGCTCCAGCCATAATGGCGGCGGCGTTCGCCGCAAGGGAGCCGGCGAGTCTGTCTTCTACGCCCCTTCCGGTCAGCTCTCCAATAAAGGTTTTTCGCGACAGCCCAACCAACACAGGATAGCCTAAAGCGCGAATTGTTGCAAGGCGCTTGATGAGCGCCGTGTTGTCTTCCAGCCGTTTTCCAAAACCCACACCCGGATCCAGTATGATGTTTTCCCGCGCAACACCCGCGTCCAACGCCCGTTGCGCCGCGCCTTGCAAGCAAGCGGCGACCTCCCCAACAACGTCCTGGTAAAACGGATCATTTTGCATGGTTTCAGGCGATCCTTTTTTGTGCATAAGCACGACTTTGGCGCGGGACGCCGCGCAGACCCTTCCCATGTCGGGATCATCTTCCAGCGCGGAAATATCATTGATGATGTTCGCCCCGGCTTCCAACGCGGCGGCCGCAACCGTAGCTTTCCGCGTGTCCACCGATATGGGTACAGTAGACCGGCGCCTGATTCCCCGGACAACCGGCAACACTCGCCTGCCTTCCTCCGCTTCGTCTATGTACGCCGCGCCGGGCCGTGTGGATTCTCCGCCGATGTCAATGATATCCGCGCCCTGCTTCACAGCGAGCAACGCCTTTTCCACCGCATCCTTTGTGTCTGCCGCCCTGCTTTGCGGGAAAAAAGAGTCGCTGGTGCAGTTGACTATCGCCATGACAAGAACGCGGCGGACGCTTCTTTTAATATTGATCATACATCTTTTTGGTAGAGTATAAAATGAGAACGGGATAGTGTCAAGGATTCCCCAGACGCGCCCTAAGCTGAACGCGCCGGAGAACAAAACCGGAAACGCCGGCGAATACGGTCACTCCGGCAGGCGAA
>JAIRTS010000234.1 GCA_031254795.1 Treponema sp. | reverse complement strand
GCCGTACCGATACTGGCGGACGCTATTAAAACGGACGCGCCAATCAACAATGGTATCTTTGATGATAATTTCATGAGTTAATCAACCTCCAATATAATAAGGCGCGCGTTCACGCGCCGCTATAGGTATATTTATATAATATATAGGGTGGAGGCATTGGTGTAACGGCCAAATTATAGAACGTATTCCCTTTTTGCCAGCGCTCCTTGCTTTTAAGAGGAAGTATATACAGCGTTATACCGCCTGTCAAGAGATCTCGCTGAGAAAAAAGCGCGGTTCTTTGCATATAACGCCCGGTGAGGCGCGAATCACACGCGCCGGGACGAATTCGCAGGTTCGAACGGCGCCGCCTGACAATAAATTCGCGCGGTTTGCGTCCATCTTTACAAAAACCGCGCTGATTGGCCTACTCTTTTCTATCGATCGAGAGCGTAAAATGAACCGCCCCACTGCAAGCGGCGGGATTCGTTTTCTTTTGGAATGAGCGCGGAGTTCCATAAAGCGACGCACGTTTTTAAACAGGCTCGCAACGAAAATTGTTTGAAGGAGCATAGGTTTTAGCGCGACCAACACGAGCCGTTTTTCAGCATGTGGGTCATCCCGCGCCCCGGCGAAACAACTGGCGAACGCTTCGCTCCCCCTTCTCTCACTACACCCATATTCGATAAAATCTCAAACTATTCGGTTGCCGTGCCTCGACGTCTTTTGCTCTCGCTCATATTCAGATTGACGCAAAAATTGCTTTCTCAAAACCTGACATCTTGAAAACCTCTTAATGAGCCGGCTTCGGCCTTAGAAAAGCTGGTGATTATATGTTTAGTCTTATGGCGTCAGAAGGAACATGCACTGCATAGAAGTTTCTCTTGAAAAAACGCGGCGTCTGGTGTATACTAAGAAGCATGAGACGCTTTCTGTTCGTGGCATGCTGTTTCTATCTCATGGCTCCTCTGTTCGCGGAAGATGACGGACGTGACGATGGCAATGCCGTCGATAACAGCGCCGCGCTTTTCAGGGCGTGTATGGAGAGGGACGCCGCGCGCGTACACACGCTTTTGGAAGCGGGCGCGGACGCGAACGCCGCCAAAAACGGGATATCCGCGCTGATGTTCGCGGTGAATGCTGGAAACGTTGAAATTGTCAAGCGGCTTGTCTCCGCAGGCGCGGACATCAATTACAAAAACGAGGCGGGCGCCGGACCTTTGTTTCTCGCGGCGTATTCGGGCGACGCGGACATAGTGAACGCGCTCTTGTCAAAAGACGTAAATTCCGAAGACGCATATATCGCCGCGCATATTGCGCTTTTGCGGGAAAACACAGACATCGCGGCGCGTTTGCAAGAGGCCGCCGAATATGGAAAACTTGACTACCGGAAATTGCGGCGCGATGAATATACGGCGGGCGCGCGTTTTTGGGTCTATTACACGGTTTCACGTATTTTTGTGGACAAGGAATCCGTCTACCGCGCGCTCTGCCACCTGAAAGAAACAAGGGACGGAGAACCGAACAGCAACTACGAATTTTATATTGAATCAAAAGAACGGTTCCCTTTCATTGAGGGGGACGCCATAGAAGCCTTGGTCTCGTACCGGGCGCTTGAACACACCGAAGTGAGCGCCACGCCGTACCGGGCGGTTGAACAGGCGATTTTTCAAATAGATAAAATAATTGAGATTTGGTAGCGCCTTCCGGGCGGCGAGACATCAGGCTTTTTTCGTGTGTATGCGTATCGACAAAGAACGCAACTCATCGACGACGTACACATCGCGCACCGCGATGTCAGGCGGGACTTTCAACACCACCGGGGCGAAATTCACTATCCCCCGAATTCCGGCCGCCACAAGTTTATCCGCGGCGGCCTGCGCTTGATCTTCCGGCACACAGAGCAGGCTTATTTCTATGGAGAACCGGCTGATGATTTCGTTCATCCTGTAGGTGGGATACAATGGCACCGGCGATGAAAGAATTTCAACGCGGTTGACATTGGCGTCAAATCCCGCCGTCAATTCAAACTCGCCGTGTTGAAACGCGCCAAAATTGAGATACGCCGAGCCCAGCCGCCCAAGCCCCACGACGCAGATTTTCTGTTTGCGATCAAGACGCAGGGTTTTCTTGATGGCGTTTTCCAACTCGGCGCTGTCATAGCCGCTCGCTCTGCCAATATCCGCGGCAAGGTAAGAAATATCCTTGCGAATAGAATCCCTCGACCACCCGGCAAGCGATTCTATATGCGCGGATGTCAACGTAGCGGGACAGCCCTTTTCAAGCAGTTTTAAAAGATAGAGAAGCCTTTCTTTTGCGGGTTCGGGAATCTCCATGTCATGGTTCTTCACGGATGAGCGCTTCCGTGAAACCTGCCCGCCCGATTTTTTCGGCGACCGCTTGAACATCGTCAGCCCTTATCCCCGAGAGCACCACGCGGTACAAGTCGCCGCTCCGCTCATACGCCGGCTCCAAACCCACGCTCTTTAATTTCTCAAAAACAGACACCGCGTTCTTTGGGACTCTGAACGCGCCGATTTGCAAGCGATACCGCTTGTTTGTTCCTGCAGGCGGAATGGCGGGTTTTATACTCGCCGGTTTTGCGGGCGGCGGCGCGACAGCCACCGGAGGAATCGGCGCGACCAAGGGAGCGCTTGGTTGCGCCGCAGGCTGCTGAGGCGTCGCGGGCGGCGGCGAAGCGGGCGCGTCAGAGGGCGGCGCCACAGCAGCCGGAGGAATCGCCGCAACCGGCGGAGCGCTTGGCGGCGGCGTTTGCGGATCAAAGGGCGTCGCGGCGGGTTGCTGAGGCGGGGGCGCCGCGGGCAACGGCGGCGCCGCAACAACCGCGGCCCCCACAGGCCCGGGCGTCGCGCCCGCTTCGGCGCTATCAATGCTGACCGGAACGGCGCCGCTTGCAATCATATCCAACTGTTCGGCGGCGGCTTTTGACAGATCAATATTTCGATTAGAGATAAAAGGCCCCCTGTCATTCACCCGCACCGTCACCTTTTTATTGTTATTTTTATTCGTTATGGTCAGCAAGGCGCCGAATGGCAGATTGGGATGAGCCGCAGTATAATCATTGGAATTAAAAATTTCCCCAGAGGCGGTGGTTTGTCCATCAAATTCCGTTCCATACCATGAAGCTATCCCGTCTTCGTGGAAGGCTGCCGTTTGCGCGTTACATACCAGTGTAACAACAAGGACTTCTATAGCAATCAAAATAAACTTCTTCATATTTCCTTTATCGGTCAATTATAGGAGAAAGATAAACCGGATGCGGAACTTTTACATGCGGAAATCGCGGACTCTCCTAAAAATTGAGAAGGGAGCCTGTCCCAAAACTAATTGACTATGCGCTACGCGCACGGTTTTGGGACAGACTCTTGCGGTTTTTCAGGCTTTCAGCCTTGCAAAACCACGAATTTCAAGGTTGCCTTCCCAAAAGCATGATGGTCTTCGACAAAAGCCGCGATTGATGAAAAAGAAGTCCGTGTCAAACGCTTTCAAGTGATTGAACAATTTTCTGGAAACGACAAGTCCTCCGAAAGACCCTCCGCGTCCGGCGGTTGTTCCCTGCCGGACAGGACGCTTTCTCCAAGCGCCGCAAGAGAACCGGTCGCCCGTGTCTTTAGATCACAGCTTATCCCCGATTGGCCTCTCCTTCAACTTTTCCGCCGGCTTCACCTCCCGCCTCCTCCGCGCGTACGCCGGTATTGACAAACAAGCGATTTGTAAAACACTTTCATTATGACGAACGTATACTATAGTATGGACGAAATTGACGGACGCCATATTGAACAGCTTGTACTTGATGAAAGCAGAGACTCTCAGGAAAAATTCAAGAGTTTATGGGAATATTACTATCCCCGCTTGTTGGTCTACGCTCGCTCGTTCAAAGAAATGGTGGAATCTGAGCGTCAAGACGCGGTTTCTGACATTTTACTGAAGGCATTTGACAATCTGCGCAAGTATAAGCCGATCTATTCGCTGTCGACATGGGTTTACCGCATAGCGCGGAATCATATAATCGATCTCTATAGAAAAAATAAAAAGAACGCGCCAATTTCTATAGAAGAGTTGTCTGAACAGACCGCGCTCAACGCGGCAAATGAGCGCGGCGGCAAGCGCAATGGCGGGCGCAGCTTTGTCGATGAAATCGTCCAAAACGATAGCATTGAGCGGTGCAGGGAGTGCATAAAATCATTGGAGAAACAGGATCAGAGGATTATTTTCTTTCGGTATTATGAAGGGCTCAACTCAAAGGAAATCGCGTTGATTGAAGGCATGCCTCATAATACTGTCAGGCGGCGGCTCATGCTTAGCAAGGCGCGCATCAAGAAATTATTAGGAGATGACTATGAACATTGAAGCGGCGATCAAACGGGCGTTTGAAAAAGAGGTTGAACAATGTCAAGCGCCTGAATACCGTCCCGTCGTCGCGCCGGTACATAGGGAAAAGCGCAGGAGAGAAAACTACGGCGCCTTGGCTTTATGCCTTTTTATAGCTTCGGCGCTTGCAATGGTTTCCCTGAAAACAGGCGTGTTAAGAAGCCCTGTTATAACGTTGGCGGATATTATAAACGTGATGCCGGAGAATTTCACACAAGCCTTCGGCGATTGGCTCTATGCGCTTCATTTTTTTTAAATTGCGTCTGGCGGCAGGCGCCCACAGGCGGGTTTGACGCTCCGCTGAACCGCAAATTCGCAACCGTTGGCTCGCGCTTGCGGCGGGGATTTTTTATTTTGCAAGGAGGGATTGTATGATCCTTAATTATGTGTTTGCTGTTGCGGCAATGGGAATCGCTTTCATGTTGAGCGTGTGGTCTTTAGGCGGGCTTCTAAGGGGCTATGTCGATAGCGTCTGCCTGCTTATTACGGTTGTTTTCCCTCTCATCTATCAATGGGCGCTCTTTGGTTTTCGGGCGCTCAAGAACGCCTTTACCGCGGGGTTTAGAAAGGACGTGTCACTGGAGGATCTGGACCAGGCGCGACTGTTTTTTAAGTCCTATGCAAAGGTGGTGTGGTTTTCCGCGCTGTCGCTTGTCATTATAGGAATGGTTGCGATGCTGAGATATCTGGAGGATCGCAGCGCGCTTGGCCCCAATATGGCGATGACGCTTCTGTCCATTTTGTATGCGGCGATGCTGCAAATCATCGTTTTTATTCCATTTTCTGTCATCCTAAACAGGAGGATAAATGAAAGCGCTGAAGTGTAAGTGATTTTCCGGCTTCATAGGAGTTTGTCGCGCTTCACGACAAACTCCGAAATCATGCCCATTAATCGGGGTTTTTGCATGAATATGCAAAAATCCACAAGCGCAACAGGCTGATAGCGAAACCGGAGACGTTCGCGGGGCGTCCCTGAGCCTTTGCGGGAAACAAATGAGAACCTGCGGGGTGTCCCGCAAACTTCGCGGGACACAAATGAGACTCTGCGGGATGTCCCGCGGGCTTCGCGGGAGACAAATGAGACTCTGCGGGGTGTCCCGCGGGCTTCGCGGGACACAAATGAAAGCCTGCGGGATGTCCCGCGTCATGCGGGGAAACTACGCCGAATACGCGGTGTACGCCGTCTGGCTCGCTTGTGTGCTGGTTATTATTTTTTGCTGTATAAGAAGTTGCTTTACCGCATTCGGGGGGGGGGGGGGGGATAGCGCGTTTAATCGCGGCAACGCCGTTGTTTGGAATTAGACGACTTTTCATGTTTGTATGTAACGCTCCTTTTTGAAGACCATGACGCTTTTGGAAGAAAGTATACGCCATTCATGGAGGCTTGTCAATATGTTTTTATTCGCAGCGGGGCCTAATGCGCCGCCCTGGAGGGCGGCGCGACAGGCTGGGAAATGAAGCAATAGCCGCCAACAGCCATCAGGCGAAAAGCCGGGTGGAGCGGAGCCTCGGCGCTGGCCGGGAGCGGATGGTTAAGGCCACGCGGCTTGAAGACACTCGCTCTATTGAGGAAGCCAACCGGCTCTTGCTGGAAACACGCTTGCCAAAGATGAGCGGGAAATTCAGCCGCCTCGCCGGAAGCGGCGGCGACGCGCGTGTGAATCCGGGCAAAACCCGCGTGGACGATATACTCCCGCGTGGAATTCGGCAGGCGCATAAGCAAAAACTTCATCTGTCAGCAGCCGCCGGGCAACCAGAGGATATGCCAGCCGGGAGAAGTCCGGCGAAGGCTGGTTTTTCGGCTTTAAGGTACACGGGGCGTGTACAAAGGCAGGGTGTCTGCCGGATTTGTTTTGCGCCACCGGGAGCGCGCGTGACAGCCAGGTGGCGGCGAGGCAACCAGGGACATTGAAGGGTTGTTTGTGGGGGACGCGGGATATTTATTGAGGGACGCCGAGCGCAAAGGAGCCGGCGCGGCCGGCGGTTATTAAGGGCGCGATAGACGGGGACTGTCCGGTAAAGCGGGCGGCGAGGGAACAGGGCGGCGGCGGGAAGCGTCCTTCTGTCAACAAGACAGGGGACAGACACCCATATACGTTTGCTTAACAACGCCCAAAAACCATGGGACATTCAAAGAATGAGAAGGGAAGAAGCGGTTTTAAGCGGTTGCCGCCGGTCAAGCCCGCAGGGTGGGAACAGAAGGCGGAAGAGTTTGAGGCATTGGCGCGGCGCGGCGCGGTTCATTTTTGCACGGTTCCTGACGCTCTGCGCCTGCGGTTTATAAATGCGAGCGTTTATACGTTTCCGTAGGTTTTATCGAAATTTATACATTTATGTAGCTCGCGCTTATTGCTCGTCTCATCGCCTGTCCCGTGGCAACGCCCGGCGTCGCCCAATTTTATAAAAAATGCGGGAAAAACGCGCGGCATGGAGATGCAGGGGACGAGAGTGGTATAAAAAACGTTTCTTGCCGTGTTGTTGGACAAATTACGCGCGAACGGCATGTCATTGGCATGGCGTTTGCATATATTATTAAATAATTTTTATGTATGATAAAGGAGTGTTCAATGTCACAAGCCATTGACTTTACCAAAACCCCCATAGAGGAACTCTACGGGGTGAATTGTTTTTCCAACGCCGTTATGAAGGAGCGGCTGCCGAAAAGTATTTATAAAGAAATTCTCGCGGTGCAGGCGGGCGAAAAAGAGCTGACTCTGGAGGCGGCTGAAGTGGTCGCCACATCCATGAAGGAGTGGGCTATTTCAAAGGGGGCTTCCCACTATACGCACTGGTTTCAGCCGCTTACCGGGCTTACCGCGGAAAAGCACGATTCTTTTGTTTCCCCGGCCGGCGATGGCAGGGCGCTTTTGGAATTTTCCGGCAAAGAGCTTATCAAGGGCGAACCGGACGCTTCGAGTTTCCCGTCGGGCGGCTTGCGGGCGACCTTCGAGGCGCGCGGCTACACCGCGTGGGATGTAACCAGCCCCGCGTTTCTGAAACAGGACAACAGCGGCACCACCTTGTGCATCCCGACCGCCTTTATCAGCTACTACGGGCAGGCGCTGGACAAGAAAGTGCCGTTGTTGCGCTCCATTGACGCGCTTGGCAAGCAGGCTATCCGCGTGTTGCGGGCGCTTGGCAATGAAACCACCAAACACGTCTTCACCACCATGGGGCCTGAACAGGAATATTTCCTCATTGACAAGAGTTATTACGACGCTCGCCCCGATCTCATGCTCACGGGGCGCACGGTGTTCGGCGCCTTGCCCGCGAAAGGGCAGGAACTTGAGGATCATTACTTTGGCGCGATAAAAGAACGGGTCGCCGCGTTTATGCGGGAGTTGAATTACGAGTTGTGGAAGGTGGGCATTCCGGCGAAAACCCAGCACAACGAAGTCGCGCCGAATCAGTTTGAGATTGCGCCGGTTTACGCGACCACCTCCTGGGCCACCGACGCGAATCAGCTTGTTATGGAAACGCTCAAGACCGTGGCGCGGCGGCATGGCATGGAAGCCATTCTGCACGAAAAACCCTTTGCCGGCGTAAACGGGTCAGGCAAGCACAACAACTGGTCTATCAACACGGATGACGGCCTCAACCTTCTGGAGCCAGGCAAGAATCCCGAAACCAACGCCCGTTTCCTCCTGTTCGCCGCGGCTGTCGTTGAAGCGGTTGACCGCTACGCGCTCCTTATCCGCTCAGCGGCCGCCACCGCGGCGAATGATCACCGTTTGGGCGCGAATGAGGCGCCCCCGGCAATCATCTCCATCTTTTTCGGAGGGCCTCTCACCGAAATCCTTGAAAATATCGCGGATGGAAAACCCATCATCCACTGGGAAACCGGCGAACAGATCAAACTCGGCGTGACAAGCCTGCCCGCCCTTCCCAAAGACGTGTCCGACCGCAACCGCACGAGCCCGTTCGCCTTTACCGGCAACAAATTTGAGTTCCGCATGGTCGGCTCTTCCCAATCCATCGCCACGCCCAACACGTATCTCAACGTCGCGGTCGCTCAGGTTTTGAGCGAATTTGCCGACAAGCTGGAAAAAGTGTCGGACAAGAACGCGGCCATCTTGGAGATCATCAAGGAATCCTACGGCAAGCGCCGCCGCGTGGTTTACAATGGCAACGGTTATTCTGAGGAATGGGTCAAGGAAGCTGAACGCCGCGAGCTTCCCAACGTACGGAACGCGCCTGACGCGCTCTCGGTTCTTGCGCAGAAAGAAACGGTCGCGCTCTTTGAAAAACACGCCGTGCTGACCAAAGAAGAATTGGAGAGCCGCTACCACATCTACCTTGAGAAATACTCAAAGCAGATCAACATTGAGGCGGGGGTTACGATTGACATCGCCAAACGCCAGATTTTTCCGGCTGTCACCTCCTATGCGGGGCGTCTTGCCAAAGAAGCCGCGCAGCTTGCCGCCGTCGGCGCGAACAACATCCCGCAGGCGAAGCAGACGAAGCGCATAGCGGAACTCGCCGCCGAGCTTTTCGACGAGATCGGGAAACTGGAAACCGCTCTCGCCGAAGCCCAGGAAAAGGAAGAGCCGTTTATTCAGGCGAAAGCCTACTTTGAAAAAGTCATGCCCGCAATGGACGCGGTGCGCTCCAAGGCGGACGCGCTTGAAAAGATTTCTCCCAAATCGATCTGGCCCCTTCCCGGTTATGAGGAAATGCTGTTTAAGCTGTAGGCGCCGCCCGCAACGGGCGGCTTGCAGCTGAGATTTTATATCAGGGAGCGATTCAGGGGCAGCCGCCATTGTCGGCTTCACTGGCCGCAAACGGGAGATTGAATAGCTCGCGTGGGTACATGCCAACCGCCGCCCCTGAAAAGGGGGCGGTTTTTCCGGCTTGCGAACACCGGCGAGGCGCCCATGAAAACATTGTTTTTACAAACACATGCGGGCGTTTGCGAGAACCCCTGTGTTGGCGCCCATCATCGGGCGGCGCAACAAGGGCGCGCCTCGCGGGGGAGGCAAAGGCTGACCCTACGGTTTTAAGGCGCGCGGCCTATGCGCCAAGCCGGAGAAATGTCCGTATACTTCCCCTCTATTGCAATTTTTTCTTCTATAGCATAATCTATTACTCAAAATACCGCGAGTGGAACGCCGGCGGCGGCTGCCGCCGCGGAATTCCACCCATGAGCAGGAGACAGCAACATGGCAAAATACCCGTTTAGCGACATCGAACCAAAGTGGCAAAAACACTGGGAAGAACATAAAACCTTCGCGGCAAAAGAAGACCCGTCCTTCCCCAAAGAGAGGCGCCGTTATATACTGGATATGTTCCCCTATCCGTCCGCCCAGGGTCTCCACGTGGGACATCCCGAAGGCTACACCGCAACCGACATTTACTCCCGCTACCTCCGCATGAACGGCTATAATGTACTGCACCCCATGGGCTTCGACGCGTTTGGCCTTCCGGCTGAAAATTACGCCATCAAGACAGGCGCCCACCCGGCGGCGACCACGGCGGTGAATATCAATAGATTCCGCGAGCAAATCAAGAAGCTCGGGTTTTCCTACGATTGGGATCGTGAAGTCGACACGTCAAGCGTTGAATACTACACGTGGACGCAGTGGATATTTCTCCAGCTTTTTAAGAAAGGGCTTGCCTACGAATCGGAAAGCCCCATCAACTGGTGTCCATCCTGCAAAACCGGACTGGCAAACGAAGAAGTCAAGGATGGATTCTGCGAGCGGTGCGGCGCCAGGACAACCCGCAAACGCATCCGGCAATGGATACTTAAAATCACCGCCTACGCCGAGCGATTGCTCGAAGACCTGGACGGCCTTGACTGGCCCGAACCGATCAAAATCATGCAGCGCAACTGGATAGGCAGAAGCGAGGGCGCGAATGTTGTCTTTGGCATAGACGGCTTTCCCGACACGCTTGAAATTTATACGACCCGTCCTGACACGCTCTTCGGCGTCGCCTACATGGCGCTCGCCCCGGAACACCCCCTGGTGGAGAAGATCACGTCGCCGGAACAAAAGGCCGCGGTCGCCGCCTACATCGACGAAGCCGCCAAGAAAAGCGACCTTGAACGCACCGATCTCGCCAAAGCCAAGACCGGCGTCTTTTCCGGCGCGTACGCGATAAATCCGGTCAACAACGAAAAGATTCCCGTCTGGGTGGCCGATTACGTGCTTATCTCGTACGGCACCGGCGCGATCATGGCGGTTCCCGCGCACGACGAGCGCGACTGGGAATTCGCTAAAACCTTCAACCTTCCCATCAGGCAGGTGGTTTCCGCCACGCCTAATGGCGCGGCGCCTTCGGAAAGCGGCGGAGAAGCCGCCCTCTGCACAGCCGGCTACGGGTACAGCGTCAATTCCGCGCAATTCACGGGATTGCCCACAGACGACGCCAAAAAGCAAGTCACCGCGTGGATAGAAGAACAAGGATTCGGCGAAAAAGCGGTGAACTACAAATTGCGGGACTGGGTGTTCAGCCGGCAGCGGTACTGGGGCGAGCCGATACCCATTGTTCACTGTGAAACCTGCGGCATCGTGCCGTTGCACGAAAGCGATCTGCCGCTCCGCCTGCCGGAAGTCCAATCCTACGCGCCCACCGGCACAGGCGAATCCCCGCTCGCCAATATCAAAGAATGGGTGAGCGCAACCTGCCCCGTATGCGGAGGACGCGCCGGCCGCGAAACCAACACCATGCCCCAATGGGCGGGATCCTGCTGGTACTATCTCCGGTACCTGGATCCGCGCAACAGCGGGGCATTCGCGGACAAGGAGAAAATCGCGTATTGGTCGCCGGTTGATCTCTATGTGGGCGGCGTTGAACACGCGGTTCTCCATCTTCTTTACAGCCGGTTTTGGCACAAAGTCCTCTACGATTTGGGACTCGTCAACACCACGGAGCCGTTTCAGCGGCTGATCAATCAGGGCATGATCTTGGGCGAAGACAACCAGAAGATGAGCAAAAGCAGGGGAAACGTCATCAACCCCGACGATATAATCAGCGAATACGGGGCCGATTC
The DNA here is from genome assembly GCA_031254795.1 of Treponema sp. GTDB lineage: Bacteria > Spirochaetota > Spirochaetia > Treponematales > Breznakiellaceae > JAIRKH01. Next base: position 4,592 of record JAIRTS010000234.1, on the reverse strand, counting down.
CATGCGCGTCTACGAAATGTTTATGGGGCCGCTAGAGGTGAGCAAACCCTGGGCGACAGCCGGCTTGATCGGCGTGTCCCGCTTCCTTGAGCGGCTCTGGGCTATAAGCGAAAAGGTCGAGCGCGCGGCGGCTAAAGACGGCGCCGCGCAGAACGCGCGAGACGCGCTTCTTCCCCTGCTTCACAAGACCATCAAAAAAGTCTCCAAAGACACCGCAAGCCTGAATTTCAACACCGCGATCAGCCAGATGATGATCTACTCAACCGAGCTTGCCAAACTCCCGTCGGTTCCCCGTTCCCTGTGGGAGCCGCTTGTGATCATGGCGAGCGCGTACGCCCCGCATTTGGGCGAAGAACTCTGGGAAAAGCTCGGCGCCACGGAATCCGTGTCGAAAGCGCGGTGGCCCGATTGGGACGAGGCGCTCACCCTTGACAACGAGGCGGTCATTGTGGCGCAAGTCAACGGCAAGATACGGGACAAGTTTACGGTTCCGGTGGAGACGCCCACAGAGGAGCTTGAGAAAATCGCGCTGGCTTCTCCGGCTGTGCGGAAATGGCTTGACGGACCCGTTGTCAAGATTGTCAGCGTTCCGGGCAAGCTCGTGAACATCGTGGTGAAAAAAGCGTAGCCGAAGCAAAGCCGAAGCAAAGCCGAAGCAGCCATTTGAAAAGTTTTATTGGAAAGCGCGCATGAACTATCCCGCCCAAAAGCGCGGGGTAGCTCATGCGGGTTGCCCTTTCAGTGAAGCGACGCGCGTACTTGCAATTTTCTCTCAAGACAGCTATACTTGCCCCCATGCGTGTTATAAAATTTGGCGGCACATCAGTAGGAACACATGGTTCTATCAGGAATATTATCGCGATTTTAAAAAACAAGGAACACGCCGGCAACACTCAGGCCGTTGTGGTTTCCGCTTTGTCAGGCGTCACCGACGCTTTGATCGACATAGCGCGGAAAGCCTGCGCCAGCGATGAGAAATACAAGTTCGCCGTGGAAGAGCTATGCAAGCGGCACTACGATTTAATCGCCGCTTTTCTGTCCGGCAAACAATTGACCGAAGCTCTTCTCACCATAGACCGGCTCTGGATAGCCCTGAAAGCGACTCTGGAGGCCATTGCCGCGCTGGGCGAACTGTCGCCAAGAACATTGGATACGGTGATGAGCTTCGGCGAGCGGCTTTCGGCGTCGTTGCTAACCGAAGTTTTCGCGGCGCATGATATACTCGCGACGTATGCCGACGCGAGAGCGCTGGTGAAAACAGACACGAATTTCGGCGCCGCGCATTTTCTGGAAAAAGAGACGTTTGTCAATATACAGAGACATTTTTCAGCGCGCCCCAACTCGGTGCATGTGACAACCGGTTTTATAGGCTCGACAAGGGAAGGAGACACCACGACGCTCGGGCGAGGCGGCTCCGATTTAAGCGCGGCTATTTTCGCGGCGGCGCTTGACGCGGAGGTTGTTGAGATATGGACGGATGTTGACGGCATACTCACGGCTGACCCGCGCGTAGTGAAAAGCGCGTTCAGAATTGAGGAGATATCCTACACCGAGGCGATGGAGCTTTCCCATTTTGGCGCGAAGGTCGTTTATCCGCCGACCATGCGTCCGGCGTTGGCAAAGGGCATCCCTATCCACATACTCAACACGTTTAATCCGGATAGCAGAGGCACATGGATAAAAAACAACGCCAAAGCCGGAACTTACCCCATACGCGGCATTTCTTCCATGAATAAAGTGGCGCTGGCGCGGGTGCAGGGCGCGGGCATGGTCGGCGTCACGGGTTTTTCAGCGCGTCTCTTCGGCGCCCTGGCCCGGAAAAAAGTGAACATCGTCCTGATTACCCAAAGCTCAAGCGAGTATTCCATCTGTTTCGCGACGCTGTCCGAAGACATTGAAAACGCGCGAGCGGCGATAAAAGAGGAGTTCGCGTGGGAGATGGAGCGCGGCGCCATTGAGCCGGTTGAGACGACGCGGGATCTTGCGATTATCGCGGTGGTGGGCGCCCAAATGCAAAAGATGTCCGGCTGTTCGGGGAAATTCTTCCACGCGCTTGGACGCAACGGCGTCAATGTGATCGCCATCGCCCAGGGATCCTCGGAATTGAACATATCGGCGGTCATTGCCAAACAGGACAAGGACAAGGCGCTGAACGCGGTGCATGAGGCGTTTTTTCTGTCCGGCGCCCGTTCCGTCAACCTCTTTCTGGTGGGCGTGGGTCTTATTGGCGGCACGTTGCTTAAGCAGTTGGCGACGCACCGCGAGACGCTCGCGGCGGAACACAAGATACGAGTCAATCTGGCGGGAGTCGCGGATTCAAAGAACATGCTTTTGCGCGCCGAAGGTCTTGATCCCGGCATTGTGAAATCCGTGTTGAAGGGCGACGCCCCTGTGAAAGAACAGGCGACCGGCGCCCCCTTTGACATTAACGTTTTCATCAAGCTGATGAAGGCGATGAATCTGCCGAACACGGCGTTCTGCGACTGCACCGCGAGCGATACGGTCGCGTCCAAATACGCCGCGATTCTGAAAGCGTCCATTCCCGTTGTCACGCCGAACAAACGCGCCAACACCGGCTCCCTTGAGTATTACAAGGAAATTACCGGTTACGCGCGGACAAGGGGCATACCCTATTTGTATGAGACGACAGTGTGCGCCGGGCTGCCGGTTATCTCCACATTGCGCGATCTGTTCCTTTCAGGCGATCATGTCAGGCGCATAGAAGCCGTGCTTTCCGGCACTTTGAGCTATATTTTCAATAATTTTGACGGCGGAAAGCCGTTTTCCGCCCTGGTGCGGGAAGCGAGAGCCAAGGGCTACACCGAACCCGACCCCCGCGACGACCTCAACGCCATGGACGCGGCGCGAAAAGCGCTGGCGCTTGCCCGCGAGTGCGGCATGCCGCTTGAGTTTTCCGCGGTGTCCATTGAGCCGATACTGCCGTCTTCCTGCTTCAACGCGGCGGATGTGGACGCCTTTTTTGAGGAATTGGAAAAAGCGGACGCCGATTTCGAGCGCCGCCGGATCGCAGCCGAAGCGGAAGGCAAGACGCTTCGGTACATCGCGGTTATCGAGAACAACTCGGCGACCATCTCCATACGCGCCGAAGGCAAGGACAGCCCGTTCCGCTCCCTCACCGACGCGGACAACATCGTCGTCATTACGACAGACCGGTACTCGACCCTGCCCATGGTGATAAAGGGACCCGGAGCGGGCGCTCAGGTCACCGCCGGGGGCGTGTTCGCCGACATCGTACGCATCGCAAAGACGCTGATATAAGGCGCGTTTTTCTCGCGGGCGCCGCCGCCCAATTTCCGTCTTTTTTCCCCTGCCATGAACCCTGCGGAGTAGCGGCTGTTGAACTATGGGTTTTTTCGACAACCATAGGATTATTGGGTTTTCGCGCGCGCGGACTTGTAAAAAGCGACAAACCCTGCTATGTTAAGATCGCATCTGCCTGGATGCGCCGCTTCTGAAAGACGCGCCGTATCTGACAGACGCGCGTCTTACACCCCCCAAAGGAGGCTTTTTATGCATACATCAGTTTCATTCCCCTCCCTCCGAATACTGTCACGCATAGCGCGTTTTTCCGTTAGTTTGCTTCTGCTTCTTTTCGTCCTGACCGCCGCGCTGTCGAAAGAAGGAACGCTTGTCGTGAGTGGCGCCGCCGCTTTTACCCAAGCGCGCGCGGACATCAACAACGACACAACTAACGGTCACTATGCCGTTACCCTCAGCGACAGTTTTGCCACTCCTCCTGTCGTCTTCAGAGACGGCGCCACCAAAACAATCGTCATTAGAGGGGATGGAAGAGTCCGTACCATTTCGAATATCGGCGGCGGCTCTCTGTTTACCGTACCAAAGGGCATAACCTTGATTCTGGACAACAACGTCACGCTTGACGGCAATACTACAGAGTATAGAATTGTGTCTGTACAAGGCGGGACTCTTGGCATGAAGGACGGATCAACGGCGCGCGGCTCCAAAGATAGCGGCGTGTATGCGGGCGGCGGCGTCTTCACGATGTCAGGCGGCGCGTTCATCAAAAGTGGCGGCGGTACCATTGACAACACCAACTCGGCGGAGAAAGGAGCGGTGGCGTATATATATGTAAACGGCGGAGGCGGGCGCCGCGATACCACAGCAGTGCCCGGCGTCAACCTTGACAACCGCATATCCAGTTCCCGGCGCGGCTGGGAATAAGGCTTCCCGGCGCGCCGAAAGCGGCGGGACAAAAATCCGCGCGGGACTTGCAAAAAACTACAAACCCTGTTATGATAAAACCGCTTCTGAAAGAAACGCCGCTTCTGTAACGAAGACGGGTTCCGGGCAAACGCAACTTCCAAAGCGGCGCGGTTTACAGAGGCCCGCCTCCGCCAGGAGGCGCATCTTACACCCCCTTCAAAGGAGGCTTTTCTGTATGTAACGCATACGTCCGTGTTCCCAGGGGGGCGCGCGGGGCCGCCCCCCCGCGGGGAAAACTGACGTATGCGTTAAATACATAACAGCCTCCTTTGAAGGGGGTGTAAGATGCGCCTCCTGGCGGAGGCGGGCCTCTGTAAACCGCGCCGCTTTGGAAGTTGCGTTTGCCC
>JAIRTS010000172.1 GCA_031254795.1 Treponema sp. | reverse complement strand
AACGAATAAGTCGCTTGTTGTAACAAATGATCTGTTAGTCGAAACGAATAAGTCGCTTGTTGTAACAAATGAGCCGTTTGTTGTAACGAATAAGTCGCTTGTTGTAACAAATGAGCCGTTTGTTGTAACGAATAGGTCATTAGTTATAACGAATGACTTGTTAGTTGTAACAAATGAGTCGCTTGTTGTAACAAATGAGCCGTTAGTTGAAGCGAATAGCTCATTAGTTGTAACGAATGACTTGCTTGTTGTAACAAATGGATTATTTGTTGCAGCGAATAGCTCGTTCGTTACAACGAATGAGCCGTTTTCAGGGCATTGGCGCTTGCCATAGCGAGGCCCTGAAAATAAAAAGCCGCGGCGTTTTCCCGGTGGAGAAAGCGGCGCGGCTTTTTTCCTGAATGATAGTGAGAATGTCCGCCGTTCAGCGGGTTCGTGTATGTCGCCTGTATAATAATCTAAAGCGCGCGGGGGGTAAACGGGACGCGCGGCGCGGTGATTAATCGCGCCTGAAACCCGAGCAATCTGTGGACTTGCGTCCGCTATCCGCGTCATAATGGCTGCGCCCCTTTGCTAAAATCGCTTCGCCGCAAATGTATTTCACCCGAAACTTCGGCGAAGTAGCTCGCTCCCTTCCCCTTTTTTTTGATTGCGTTCGCGTTTACGCGAGGCGCGGCTCAAAATGGAGGGGTGAATTTCAAAACACAGGTTTGAAACTGGCGTTCAGTTTACACTGTTTTGAAAAAACGCGCAAGCTCTGTTTTTCGAATTTTCAAAACTTTCGCTGAACGCGCGCGCGCCGGCCCCTTTACAAAAAAACGCCGCCGTAGTATAGTGGATCGCGTTTAGAAACTAAAGTTTCCAAACGGTTTAGAAACTAAGTTTCCAAACGGTTCAGAAACTAAAGTTTCCGAATGACGTTCAGAGACTCGGACGGCATTCAATGAGCTACTATAAAAAACCTTGTGGACAAAGATGTGTTCTGGTTTGACGAGGGCCTGATGTTTCCGTACACCGCGCCCTCGATTTTTCGCGAGGGCTTTTTTACGCCCCCGCCATACATGGAGGAAGCATGAAAAGAATAGCGGTTGTGGGCGCGGTTCTCGAAGATCCGGCGCGTACGCAGAAGGCGTTCAACGACGTGGTTTCGGCGTACAGGGGCATTGTCAGGGGGCGCATGGGCATACCGTTTGACGATGAAAACATTGCGGTTATTTCCCTCACGATTCAAGCCGGGCTGGACGACATCAACGCGCTCACCGGCAAGTTGGGAAACATTCCGGGCGTCACGGTAAAAACGGCTGTTTCCGGCGGGGGGAAGTGAGCGGGTATGGAAAAAACGTTTATCGACAAAGACTACATAGAAAGCCTTCTGGTTGAGGCGAAACGCGCGGGCGGCGCGGGCAACGCGGCGGACATCGACCGGTCGCTTGACAAGGCGGAGCGGTTCGAGGGTTTGAATCACCGCGAGATCGCCGCGCTTCTGGCGAGCGAAAATCCCGCTCATCTTGAGCGGATAAACGCCATCGCGTGGAACATCAAGCGGCATATTTACGGAAACCGCATTGTCATGTTCGCGCCGCTGTACGTAAGCGATTATTGCGTGAACAAATGCGTTTATTGCACCTATAATTGCGGCCATCAGTTCAACAGGCGGATTCTCACGCAGGAGGAAGTCCGGGAAGAGGCGCGGATTCTTGAGGCTATGGGACACAAGCGGCTCGCCCTTGAAGCGGGCGAGCATGAGGCGGTTTGCCCGGTTGACTATATTGTCGAGTGCATGAAGACCATTTACGCGATGAAGTTTGAGAACGGCGAGATCCGGCGCGTGAATGTGAACATCGCGGCGACCACGGTTGAGAATTACCGGAAGCTCAGGGAAGTGGGCATTGGCACCTATATTCTTTTTCAGGAAACCTATCATCAGCCCACTTACGAGAAGATGCATCCGGCGGGGCCGAAGCGCGACTACGCCTACCATCTCTCCGCCTTTGATCGCGCCCAGGAAGCGGGCGTAGACGATGTTGGCGGCGGCGTGCTGTTCGGCTTGGCGGATCCCTACTTCGAGGTTCTGGGGCTTATGATCCACAACGAGCATCTTGAGGAGCGGTTCGGCGTTGGGTTCCACACCATTTCCGTGCCTCGTTTGTGTCCGGGCGTGGGCGTGGATCTCGATAATTTCCCGAACATCGTCGATGACGAGACTTTCGCGAAGATAGTCGCCGTCATCAGGATAGCGGTTCCCTTTACCGGCATGATCCTTTCAACGCGGGAAAGCCACGCGATGAGGAAGCGGCTCCTGAAGCTCGGCATTTCCCAGATCAGCGCGGGCTCGAACGTCGAGGTGGGCGGCTATGCCAAGCGGCGCCGGGGCGAGGATGCGAACCCTCAATTCTTTGTGAACGATGAGCGTCCCGCGCTTTCCATTATAAAAGAGCTTATGGACGATGGGTACATCCCCAGTTTCTGTACGGCCTGTTACCGCATGGGGCGCACGGGCGACCGGTTCATGAGTCTCGCCAAATCCGGGCAGATCAAAAATGTGTGTCTGCCCAACGCGCTTGCCACCCTCGCGGAATACGCCATTGACTACGGGGACGAGGAGTTCAAGGCAAAGGCGAACGCCGCCATTGAGCGGGAAATTCCGGGCATAATGAACGAGAAGATCCGTTCCCGCACCGTGGAAAATGTGGAAAAGATACGGCGGGGCGGCAGGGATTTTTATATTTGACATGACGGACGCAGAACTTTTACACTATATCACCACCGATGATCCCGCTGAAATGGAAGCCCTGTTTGCCAAGGCGCGAGCGGCGCGCGAGCGGCGCTATGGCAAGGGCGTGTATTTTCGCGGGCTTATTGAGTTCACCAACCACTGCAAGAACGATTGCTTTTATTGCGGCATACGGGCGGGCAACAAAAAGGTGGAGCGCTACCGGCTTTCTTTGGAAGGGATTCTGCGCTGTTGCGCGGTGGGAGACTTGCTCGGTTATAAAACGTTTGTGCTGCAGGGCGGAGAAGACCCGTTTTTCACCGATGAGCGCGTTGTTGAAATCGTCAAGGCGATACGCGCCGCATATCCGGACCACGCGATAACGTTGTCCATAGGGGAAAAAGAGCGCGATAGTTACGAGCGGTTTTTTGAGGCGGGCGCGAACCGTTACCTGTTGCGCCACGAGACCGCGAATGACGCGCACTACGCGAAGTTGCATCCCGCTTCCATGAGTCTCGCGCGGCGCAAGCGTTGTCTTTTCATGTTGAAGGACATTGGCTACCAGACGGGCGCCGGCTTTATGGTGGGAACGCCGTTTCAAACGCCCGAGACTTTGCTGGAAGACCTCCGTTTTCTGGAGGAGCTGAAGCCGGCGATGGTGGGCATAGGCCCCTTTATTCCAGCCGCGGGGACGCCCTTTGGCAAGGAAGCCCGGGGCGGTTTTGAGCAAACTCTTCGCATGGTCGCTTTAAGCCGCGTCCTCCTGCCGAACGCCCTGATCCCCGCGACCACCGCGCTTGGCTCCATTTCGAGCGAAGGCAGGGAGCGGGGGCTCATGGCAGGGGCGAATGTGGTCATGCCGAATCTTTCGCCGAAGGCCACGCGCAAACTGTATGCGCTCTACGACAACAAAATCTGCGCCGGAGAGGAAGCCGCCGAATGCCGCCTGTGCATGGAAGGGCGCATCCGTTCGTTCGGTTTCGCGCCGGATATGCGGCGCGGCGACGCGGCGGTATGATGAAAAAACTTTTATGCGCAAAAAAGCGGAAGCCCCCCTTTATTTTATTGCGAATATGCGTTATAGTTATAACCAGAAGCCATGAAAAAATTTGTGTGTGTTTATGTAATCTTCTTCCTGTTTCTCGTTGCGCCGGCATGGGCGGAAAAAAATGACGTGAATCTCGGTTTCGGGGTTGAAGGAAACATGAATTCCAATAAGGGGTGGGCTTTTGGGCGATCCATCAGCGTGGATATCCACCTTTTCGAATACGTTATTACAGGAGCCACCCTTACCATCAGCGATGATTTCAAGCAATTCACCGCCATTGAGCCGGCGGTTTTCGTCCGCTGGCATCCGCCGCTCACCGCTATTCCTTTTCTTAAAAAAGCGGCGTTTCTTGACGTAAAGAACGGCGGTTTCTTTATTCAGGGCGACGTGGGGATTAGCACGATCATAGGGTTTTTTGACAGAAACGTCACCCCAAAGTTTCTTGGCGGGCTTACGCTCGGATTCCGGTTCCCGTTCCAAAACGGCGATTACTTGGTGGAACCCTTTATCAAGAGCGGCTACCCGTTTCTTTTCGGCGTCGGCGTGAAATTTGGGTGCCGGTTCTAGAGGGCGCGGATGAAGAAGGTGAACAGGCGTTTTTTCCCGGTTGTAATCGCGGTGTGTCTCAATGGGCTTCTTGCAGGGGCAAGTTGTTCAAATCCAATCTACAACACGTCCGGCGCGTTGGACCCGGACGATGTAATCGCAATAACAATCGCGCCTCCAACCAAAAGGCTGTACCTGTGGGGAGAAAGCCTGGATTTGACCGGAGCTTCGGCAAACATCCATTATAGAGGACCCGACGTTCCTTCTAAACCCAAGCAGACGATAAACCTTTCGCACGTATCGGGGTTTGATCCCAAAAAAGAAGGCGTTCAAACCCTCACCGTCACCATCGAGGGGCAAAGAGCTTATTTTGATATCGCGCTTCTTGCGGTTCCGCCTGATAGCGACCTGCTGGTAAGGTCCCTGCCTGTCCCGACGAATCAACAAGGAAGCCTCCCAAACGAATTGAATTGCCCGTGGAAAGTCTATATTTTCAGCCTGGCTTCACGCGATGTAGCAGTGGAAAAATCTGGCAAAAATGTCCCTCTTTCTTTTACCACACCTTCTCTCGCGGGCGATTACATCATGGCGCTGTCCTTCACAAGAGATGGCGTCACCACCTACAGGTTTTATCGGTTAATTGTCTCTTGAAACGAGCGGCAAAGCGTGATGATCAAACAACGCCATAGCAAACGCTTTCTATAACGCTCTTGTACGCGCTTCATGGCCTTGGGTTTTTCGGGAGCCATTCTTGCGACCCGCTTCGACGTGTTTTTCCGCCCCACTTTACCGGTGCGGCGCCTTATGGTATACTGTATAAGATTATCGCCTCTCATACCGGCGGGATAGGAGCGCATGCAATTTGGAAACGGAATCTGTGCATTGTTTTGGGATAAAAAAAAACGCGCTGGCGGGTT
>JAIRTS010000144.1 GCA_031254795.1 Treponema sp. | reverse complement strand
TTTTGGGAAAGCAACCGTGAAATTCGCGGTTTTGCAAGGCTGAAAGCCTGAAAAACCGCAAGAGCCTGTCCCAAAACCGTGCGCGTAGCGCACAGTCAATTAGTTTTGGGACAGGCTCTTGATATAAAAATATTGATACAAAGAGGCTGCGTAGCGGCAAATTCCGAAAGTCCGGTCTCTTGCTGTATTTAACAGAACGGCGCGGTATGCGCGGCGGTTGCGCGACATGAGAACCGGGGGACGTTACGGTGTCATCGGTCGCTTCGGCGGACGCCCTCTCGCTTAATCCGTCTTTGGTGAAGAAAGACATTTCATTCGCAATCATGAATGAAGGGAAGCCTAAAATAGGCCGCAATAGTGACGGCCTTATCAAAGACATTGAAAACTTTTTGGGTTACAACAACACAAAGGACGCGGTGTTGGCGGGCGTGGGAAAGTTGGGGCAGGCGTTGATGAAATACCAGGGGTTCGAGAAGTACGGATTGAACATTATCGCGGGGTTTGACATTGATGAAACCATAGAAAACCATAGTGTCGACGGAGATCAACGGGAAGAGAGTCCTTCCAATCGGCAAACTGGAGAGCGCGGTGAAAAACATGGACATAAAAATGGCCGTATTGACCACGCCGCAGGAAGAGACGCAAGCGATGGCGGACACGCTCGTGCGGGCTGGGATACGGGCTATATGGAATTTCACGCCGGCTCGTCTAAAAACGCATGGTAATGTGGCGGTCACAAACGAGGATATGGCGGTCTCGCTCGCCGTATTGTCGCAACAATTGAAGGAAATTCTTAAAAAGGAGTCAAGATGAAGAAAGACGAAAAAAATGATGGCGCCGGACGTTTGGCGCTGACTATCGAAATGGCGCGGAAGGCGCAGAAAATTTTCGCGTCCTATACCCAAGAGCAGGTCGACAAAATTTTCTTTGAAGCCGCGCTCGCGGCTAATCAGAAGAGAATCCCGCTCGCGAAACTCGCTGTGGAAGAAACCGGCATGGGCGTTGTCGAGGATAAGGTGATAAAAAACCATTTCGCCTCGGAGTACATTTACAACGCCTATAAAAACACAAAAACAACCGGCGTTGTGGAGGAGGACAAAGCGTATGGAATACAGAAAATAGCCGAACCCATAGGCGTGATTTGCGCGGTTATTCCAACCACCAACCCCACGTCCACCGCGATATTCAAGACGTTGCTGGCGCTGAAAACGCGAAACGGCGTCGTCATCAGTCCGCATCCGCGGGCGAAGAACGCGACCGTGCAAGCCGCGAAAATCGTGCTGGAAGCGGCGGTCAAAGCGGGCGCCCCCGAAGGAATAATCGGCTGGATTGACGAGCCGAGCCTTGAATTGACCAACACTCTCATGAAAGAGGCCGACATTATCCTTGCGACCGGCGGTCCCGGCATGGTGAAATCCGCGTATTCCAGCGGAAAACCGGCTTTGGGTGTGGGCGCGGGCAATACTCCCGCTATTATTGACGGCACGGCGGACATACCGCTTGCGGTGAGCTCCATCATACTGAGCAAGACCTTTGACAACGGCATGATTTGCGCGTCAGAGCAATCGGTGATTGTCCTTGACGCCATCTACGACAAGGTTAAAGCTGAATTCCTTAAGCGCGGGTGCTATTTTCTCAATCCTGAAGAAACGGAGAAAGTGAGAAAAACCATTATAATCAACGGATCCCTGAACGCGAGAATAGTGGGGCAGAAGGCGGCGAAAATCGCGGAGCTAGCCGGAGTGGCGGCGCCTGACTCCACAAAAATACTCATCGGCGAGGTGGAGAGCGTGGATTTGAGCGAGGAATTCGCCCATGAAAAATTAAGCCCCGTGCTCGCCATGTACCGCGCGCCGAGCTTTGAAGACGCGCAGGAAAAGGCGGAGCGCCTTATCGCCGATGGCGGCTATGGACACACCGCTTCCATTTATATCAATCAAACGACCGAAAAGGAAAAACTGTCCCGATTCGCCGCGAGAATGAAAACATGCCGCATTTTGGTGAACACTCCGTCTTCGCATGGAGGCATAGGCGATCTGTATAACTTCAAACTTCCCCCCTCGCTCACGTTGGGCTGCGGAACATGGGGCGGAAACAGCGTCGGCGAAAATGTAGGCGTCAAACATTTGCTCAATATCAAAATAGTCGCCGAAAGGAGGGAAAATATGCTGTGGTTCAGGACGCCGCAGAAGGTGTATATCAAGAAGGGGTGTTTGCCTGTCGCTCTTGAGGAATTGCGGTCCGTGTTGGACAAAAAGAAGGCGTTTATAGTCACCGATTCTTTCTTGTACAACAACGGGTATGTGAAAGGCGTCAGCGACAAGCTGGACGCGCTGGGAATTAGCCATACGACCTTCTTTAATGTGGAGCCGGATCCGACGTTGGCGTGCGCGAAAGAAGGCGCCGCCGCAATGAACGCGTTCAAACCGGACTGCATCATTGCCGTAGGCGGCGGTTCGGCTATGGACGCGGCGAAGATCATGTGGGTCATATACGAACATCCTGATGTTGATTTTATGGAGCTTGCCATGCGGTTCATGGACATCAGAAAGCGAGTGTACTCATTCCCGAAGCAGGGGGAAAAGGCGTACTTTATCGCCGTTCCGACATCAGCCGGTACGGGCAGCGAAGTGACGCCCTTCGCCGTCATAACCGATGAAAAGACCGGCGTGAAATATCCGCTCGCCGATTACGAATTGATGCCGAATATGGCGATAGTCGACGCGGATATAATGATGAACGCTCCGAAAGGGCTGACCGCCGCGAGCGGCATAGACGCCATAACGCACGCGCTTGAAGCGTACGCCGCGATGCTTGCGACAGACTATACGGACGGGCTGGCGTTGAGAAGCCTTAAAATGATGTTCGAATACCTTCCCCGCGCCTATGACAACGGGCCAAACGATCCGGTCGCCCGTGAGAAAACAGCCAACGCCGCCACAATGGCGGGCATGGCTTTTGCCAACGCCTTTCTCGGCGTGTGCCATTCCATGGCGCATAAACTGGGTTCCTTCCATCATTTGCCCCATGGCATCGCCAACGCGCTTATGATTGACGAAGTGCTGAGGTTCAACGCGGCTGAAGTTCCCGTCAAGATGGGGACGTTTCCTCAATACGATCATCCGCGCGTATTAGCGAGGTACGCTGAGATCGCGGATTATCTCGGCATACAGGGCGCGGACGACAGCGAAAAACTCGAACATCTTATCGGCGCCATCGACAGTCTGAAAGAACGGATTGGCATTAAGAGGACCATACAAGACTATGGCGTTGATGAAAAAGATTTTCTCGACCGGCTTGACGACATGACGGAACAGGCGTTTGACGATCAATGTACGGGAGCGAATCCCCGCTATCCGCTTATGAGTGAGATTAAACAGATGTATCTCAACGCATATTACGGAAAGAATGGAAAATAGGAGGACGGGATGAATCTGGAAAAAATTATAGCCGTACGCGCTACAAAGACGGTTTACCGCGACGGCGGCAAGGCGATCAAACTTTTTGATGAGAATTATTCCAAAGCCGATGTTCTCAACGAGGCGTTGAATCAGGCGCGTGTGGAAGAAACCGGCCTGAAAATCCCCAGACTGCTTGAGGTGACAAAGGTCGAAAACAAATGGGCGATAGTCCTTGAATACATTGAAGGCAAAACCCTGGAGCAACTTATGAAAGAAAATCCCGGCAAAAGAGACGAGTATTTCGGACTTTTCGTCGACCTTCAAATGGAGGCTCATGCAAAAAAAGCGCCAGCGCTCAACAAGCTGAAGGATAAAATGTCATGGAAAATAGCCCAGGCTGATTTAGACGCGACGACCAGATATGACTTGCATACAAGGCTTGACAGTATGCCGAAACACGACAAAGTATGCCACGGCGATTTCAATCCAAGCAATATCATTATTTCAGCGCGGGACGCGCCCTACATCATAGACTGGGCGCATGCGACTCAGGGCAACGCTTCGGCGGATGCGGCGCGAACGTATCTTCTGTTCTGGCTCAACGGCGACATATCAGGCGCGGAAAAGTACCTCGCCCTGTTCTGCAAAAAAAGCGACACTGCCAAGCAGTATGTGCAGAAATGGATGCCAATAGTCGCCGCGTCCCAAATGGTGAAAGGCAAGAAAGAAGAGAAAGAATTTTTAATGCGCTGGATCGATGTCATTGATTACGAATAGGATAAGGAGGATGATGTTATGACAAGAACGACCGTTTGTATTGGGAGTTCCTGTCATTTAAAAGGCTCAAGGCAGGCGGTGAAGCAGTCACGGCATGTAATCAAGCGCGACGGGCGTGGCGATCAAATCGAATTAAGCGGCGCGGTTCGTCCGTGAAGCGTCAGTCCGCAGGATGACCTGCCTGCGGGCAAACTGCGGCGCCAACCGGACGCCCTCCTGCGTGTCGCGTCGCGGTCGCGTCTCCTTGACACCCGCAACGTTGTTGGTGTACCATTCCGTAAGAGAAGGCGGTCTTCCTCGTAAAACCCGCCAGAGAGAACGGATGCCGGCAAGCGGCGTCTCGTTCTCCAAACAAAACAAGGAGTTTCTATGGTTTCTTTCAACGCCCAACCTGGCGACCGCTTCCGTTGCCTTGACAGAGTGATGACCTTTTTCACCGCAGTTCTTGTGGTCAGCAATGTGGCGTCTTCCGCGAAAATCGTGGACTTGGGCTTTTCCGTGTTTAACACCCGCATGGCTTTTGACGGCGGAACCCTCCTTTTCCCGTTGTCTTATGTGTTTGGCGACATACTCACCGAAGTCTATGGCTTCCGCGCGTCCCGAAAGGTCATTTGGACGGGCTTTATAGCCCTCGCGTTTTCTTCCCTGCTGTTCTTCCTGCTCCGCATACTGCCTGCGGACGCCGAATGGGAACAATACGCGGGCAGCGCCGCGTTTGACGCCATTTTAGGCGGCATGAGCATGGGCGGCATCGCGCTTGCGAGCCTCGCAGGCTATTTGGCGGGCGAGTTTTCCAATTCAATTATCTTGGTGATCATAAAAAAAGCCATGAACGGACAGTTTTTGTGGATCAGAACCATAGGCAGCACCCTTGTCGGGGAATTGCTGGACAGTCTTGTCTTTGTGAGCATAGCGAGTTTGACCGGCGTTTTTGGCTGGGAATTGTTTTGGTCTCTCGTACTGACGAATTACTTCTTCAAGTGCGCCATAGAGGTCGTTATGACGCCCGCGACGTACATGGCGGTGTCTGGATTGAAAAAGGCGGAAGGATTGCGCTAGCGGCTCATGGCTATGAGCGCCGTCCGGCTTCCCACAACTTGTACACGTACCTGTCCATGAGCAGATTCTCAAGCCCCTGACCTGCGGAACGCAACAGCACGTTGTATTCCGCGGTAAGGGAGAGGCAGGCGTCTACGGACCATGTGTCGTAGACGCGGGCGCCCTGCTCGTAGTCTCTCCGCGCTTTGGGAGACGCGAGTCCGATTTTTCTGAGTTCCGTGTCATTGACGGCATGTTCCTCCGTAAGAAAAAGATAATCGCGCAATTTCTGAAAACACCATGTCAAACCGGCGAAAATCGCGGGTGGCGCTTCCCTAGCAAGGAGCAGAGTGTGAAGGGACTCAAGGCTTTTGGCGAGATCGGCTTGAGCGATGCGTGAAAACAAGGTGAACGCGGACTCTTCCCGCGTATGGGAGAGCCATTTCTCCACATCTTCAGCGGCAATGTTTTTTTCCTCGCTTGAAGACTCTATAAACCGGCACAGCCGCGAACATTCACGGCGCAGAGATTCGGTGTTGTTTTCCACCAGTTCAAGCACGGCGTCAACGCCTTCTCTGGTTATGGAAAACCCCTCTCTCCTGAAAAAATTCGCAAGCCATTCGTGTTTGCGGTTTTCAAACATTTCCCAAAAAATTCGCTTTCCATTCGGGGGCATCACGTTTTCGATGGGCTTGGCAATGCCGTTTTCATTGGATAAAAGAATAAGAGTCGTATTATCGGCGGGATCAACAATATAAGCGGCGAGCGCGTCTATCTCTTCTTTCTTTTTGATATTTTCCGCATTTCTGATAAAAACAAGGCGAGCGTCGGAAAAAAGAGAGCCGTTCCGTAGCACGGAAACAATGTCCTGCGCAGGCGTCTCACCCGCGTAGAAAGCCGTCTCTTCCAGCGCGCCGGCGGCATCTGAAGCGCCGGAGCCTTTCAGTTTGGCGCGGATTTCGTCAACCGCATCCTGTTTCTCGCCTAATTCAGGGCCGAGAAAAAGAAAAATCGCTTCCATTGCGCCTCATTAGTAGGAGCGAATGACTGTTGACAGCCTGCCGAGGATATGAACATCCTGATTTCCCTCCTGATAAAAATACAGGGGCGGATATTTTGGATTCTCGCTCAAAAGGCAAATGCGATTCGATTCTCTGAAAAACCGTTTTATGGTCGCGGTCGCGCCACCAGCTTCATCCACTTGTACCGCCGCGATATCGCCGTTGTTTACCGTGTCACACTGCTCAATCACCGCGATATCGTCCTCAAAGATGCCGGCGCCCTCCATAGAATCGCCCCGTATGCGCAGGGCAAAGTAATCGCGTCCCTTCCTCAGCATGGAACGGTGCATGGTGAGGACGCCGTCATAATTCTCTTCCGCAAAAATGGGCGCGCCGGCGGCGATGCTTCCCAAAATCGGCACGTCTGTGAACGCGAGCGGGTGACTGTCATCGGAAATTTCAATGGTTCTTGGATAACTTGAATCGTTTTTAAGAACCCCTTTTCTTTTCAGCGCGGTTACATGATCATGCGCGCCTTTCGGCGTCATGCCAAAATGAACGGCAATATCCCGTATTGCCGGAGAATATGTATGGGTCTTAATATAACCGGTGATGAAGTCTAACACTTCACGCTGACGAATGGTAAGTTCCTTCATAAGCCCTCCCGTGATTTTGTAGTTATTTGTAGGATCCGAGCGGAAATGACATGGCCATTATTGCGTCCGCAATAAAAATAAAATATTTCACATCTTATTTTTGCACAATTCCTACGCTCAATGCTTTTCCCACGCTTCAGACGCCGGCAATCGCCGTTGGGAAAGCCGCCTTCAGACCTCTTTTTCAAAAGTTTTTAACAAAAGCCTTTTTCAAAACCAGCGCAAAATGCGTCTGGAAAAGTCTCATTAGTATATGTATAGTAGATTATCCTTATTTTGTCAATATTATTTGAGGAAATTTATGTAAAAGGAGGCTTTCGCAAAACTGGAATTTTGAAAAAACCCGAAGATATGAGGCGGTCATGATCATTTTTTCGTAATGTCGTATTTTTTTAATTTCGCGTGGAGATTTCCGGGGTATACGCCGATGGCTTCCGCTGTTTTGGCTATGACGCAACCGTTCTTGAGATAATGCCATGCCAAATACTCTTTTTCGAACGCATCCTTCGCCTTGTTGTACGGAAGCGCCCGTATGTCCGCCGAAAGCAGTTCGCCTTCGCGGGCTCCGTTTGGGGTTCCGTCAGGTCTTTGCAATAAACCGGCGATAGTTCCGCCTGTGACGCGGTCGCTCTCGGACAGCGCCACGATACGTTCGGCGAGGTTTTTCAATTCCCGCACATTGCCGGGCCACTTGTAGGAAAGAAGCGTCTGGAGGGCGGACTCGTCAAAAGTTATGGACGCGGCTTTTTCACTGCTTATCTTGCCCAGAAAATGGGACAAAAGCCCCGGCACATCATCGGCATGTTCCCGAAGCGGAGGCATGTAGATCGGAATGACGTTGAGTCTGAAAAAAAGATCGTGCCTGAAGCGTCCGGCTTCACACTCCCTTTCCAAATCTTTATTGGTCGCCGCTATGACGCGGACATCCACCGGTATCGAACGCTCCCCGCCCAAAGGCTCTATCTTTTGTTCCTGTATGACGCGCAACACTTTCGCCTGCGCCGCCTGGGACATGTCGCCGATCTCGTCAAGAAGGAGCGTCCCGTGATCCGCCAACTCAAAGCGTCCTACACGGTTCGACATCGCGCCGGTAAAAGCGCCTTTCTCGTGTCCGAACAACTCGCTCTCGATAAGCGCGTCCGGGATGGACGCGCAGTTGACTTCCACAAAAGGCGCGTCTTTCCTGCCGGAATAGTGATGAAGCGCCTGCGCGATAACATCTTTTCCCACCCCGCTTTCACCGGTTATGAGGACGCGGGAATCGCTTGCGGCGACCTGTTTCACCAGCTTCCTCACCTGTTCAATCCACTTGCTTGTTCCTATGATGATTTCCTGCTGAACGCCGGAATTTCGCTTGAGTGAAAGGTTTTCCCTTCTCAACGCCTGCAAAGCAAGGGCGTTTCGGCAAGTGACAAGCGCCTTGTCCAGAGAGAGCGGTTTTTCCAGAAAATCGAACGCGCCTAATTTCACGGCGCACACCGCCATATCCACAGAAGCATGACCGGAAATCATTACTACCTCAACATCGGGATGCCTTTTGCGGATTTTTTCAAGCGCCTCAAGCCCGCCCATGTTGGGAAGCAACACATCAAGGAAGACGACATTGACTTCTTCCTTCATCAGCATGTCAAACGCAACGAGAGCGTCTTCCGCGCCGAGCGTACGGTATCCCTCATCTTCCAGAATAAGGCCCAGCGTTTTCCGTATGCCGGCTTCGTCATCTACGACAAGAATAGTCTTCATGCTGCGCGTATGTGTGCATTAGGTTTTTTGAGCCGCCCGTTCTTTAAGTTTCCACTTGAAAATGGCGTCCGCGTCTATCTTTTCGTCTACGCCGAATTGCGGCACGGCGCCTTTCCCTTCGATGCTGCGGAAGAGCGTCTCTTTAGGCGGATTATACGCCCAACTGCTCGCGTTATTCAGGAAATAATCCAGTACGGTGGTAACGGAAAGCGTAAAGAGGATCAGCGAGGCGTTATGCCGTTTTTTTGGCCCCAAAAGCACGTCAAGACGCTTTGAGATGGGTCCTGACACATGAAACACATACGGCTTCCATGGATTGGCAATCCTTTCGCATTTGGCGTTAGCTTCCGGTCCACCCGCTTTCATGGCTTTTTCTATTTCCTCATATACAATAGTGAGGGCTCTGCGAAGTTTTCGCACTTCACGGTACAACGCAGGGGTTTCTTTTTTCTGAAATGTGGTTGCAGTCGATGAATTCTGGGTGGTGTAGTGCAGGTGCGGGAAAAAGTAGAAGCGTTTTGCAAAGCACATTTCGTCAATCATACGCCGCGCAAAGGGCGATGTCCGGGCTTCCGAAGATTCAATGAGCACCTGGCAGTATTCGTTTAAACGAGAGATGTACTCTTTATCAAGGCTCGCGGCAATATAGTCATGCCAGTTGTTTGTGGCGGCGGACATTTCTTCCTCCAGAGGATATTCGTCTTCGAGATCTTCCCTGTTGGTCGACGCAGTAAACGTCACGGAACGCAACCCGATAAGCAATTCCTCAATAATACGCACAAAGATGATCAGTTGATGTACGGGATCTGTCGGCGCGATGAGTTCGCACCCCTTTGTCATCTGTAAAACGCCCCGGAAATAAGGATAAAGATCCGGGTAATCGGGCAGTTTGTTCCAACCCGCTTCGGGAAACATAATTTCAAGGTAGTTGAGACCCTTCTCAACGGCTTTCTTTTCCGCCGCGGCGGCCTGTCTTTTCGCCTCTTCAACCGCGTCGTTATCCATGGCTACAACAGGCTGCTCTTCACTCGCGCCCTTGAGATTTCTTTTGGATGAAACCACCGCATCCACCGGCGCAATCTTCTCGGACTCCTCGAAATTGATCAACGCCATGATGCGGTTTCTCCGCCGCGCAAAAAACACCTCGTAGGACAAACATTTATTAGAAACAAGCTTCATTAAAAGTGGATACATCCGGAAACGAATTTCTTTACGAATGACGGCAAACGCGGACAGCGTATTTCTCACCACCTCCTGATACTTGCTTCCCTCAGCGGGATTTTCTATAAGCATCTGCTTATAGAGGAGCCTATAACAGGTTTTTATGTGAGTGTCAGGGTTTAAATCCTCCAGAATAAAAAGCGGCTTGTAGACTGCCTGCAAAATACTGATAAAATCTTTCGCTTTTACGTTTCTGGGATGCGCCTGCATCTTTGCCATGTCGCCCGCTATCCGTTCAATGTTCCAATATCTGATGGTGTCAAGCACCGAGTAGGCGAAGAGCGACGTTTTTCTCATTTGCTCATTGCGTTTGAGGTTATTTCTTGGAAGCAAGGTTCTTGTGGAAACGACGAGAGTCTCTATCACCTTGTAATATTCATTCAGCCTCTTATTGATAAAAATCGGCGCGATTAGATCCTCTGGTCTCGCAATAAAAGAGAACATTGCCTTCATTGCTTGCGATACGGTTTTTATATCAAAAGCCGGTCGGGACGCCAGCCTGTCCATCTTGAGACGCTCAGAGTAACTCTGTATCAATGGCTTTGAAGGATCATCATCGAAATCGGCTATTATCCGTACATCCGAAGGGTTTTTCAAAATAGATTGTTCGTCGGACACAAGTTCAATTCGACGCTTCGGCGTCTTTGACGATTTCGACGCTTTTGAACCGGACGATGAAGCGGAGTGAGAGCGTTTGCCGTCGGAGGCCTCGTCCGACGCCTGGTTTCCGGCATGCCGTTCCACCCCGACTTCTCCGCCCAAAACCTTAGCCATACGTTGCGCTTCTTCGCGGTTCACATCTCCCAATCGTCCGCGCACTTTTTCCAATTCACCGGGCGCATAGATTGCTTTTTCTTTTCCCATATTGCTACACCCTCATATATAATTTTTGCCCCAAACCGCAGAGGTTGTGAACGTGTATGTGTTCCTCCTCCGAAGTAACCATCATGCCATTATAGTACCCTAACGGTATATTATATTCCACATTTGTTATCAATAAATTCATTTCATTGCAAACCGACTCTTTGGGAGTGAATACAAGGTCTATCATGCCCTCCATGTCCTGAATGATCCAGTCCGATTGAATCCCGTTCGGCTGGGTGATGCGTACGGGCGGCAGAGGCGTCAGCTTGCCTTCGACCCACAGCGCGTTCTCGTTGTTTTTGAAAGTTTCCTTCGCCTGATTTTCCGCTATGCTGAACCCATAGCAACGATTTCTTTTTTGATCGGCTTGCTCTTTCGCCGCGATGAATCCAAAGGCGTTGCACCACGTTGAAGTCATCCGGTACGGATAATAGCCCTTGTAATCGCAAAAAAGCCCCGCAGTTTTCGCGCCGCCAAACGACAGATGCTGTCCGCCGAAAACCATGTCGCCCCGCACCGGCGACAACACCTTGTAAGAATACATAGACCGCTCTTCCGAAAACAGTAGGCTTACCGCCATCGGTTCAAGTTTTGTCTCATCAATCTCAAATTCCAGATGAGCGGTAAACGAAGGCCGCGATGAGGTTGGCTCAATGTCAAGATCGACTTTCACCATATTCGCGTCAAGCCAATCGTGGATTCGGAAAAATATACCGTACGAACGGCTGTCAATGGAAGCGTTGGAAAGCGTGACAGGCATTCGCCACCCTGAAAACGGCAGGATTTTGCGGTACCAGAGTTTCTGTCCGCTTTCCTTGTCATAGAGAAAAACCTGCGCCCACCGGTATAGCTTTACATTGCTCAACGTCGCTTCAAGCAGGAATCGTTCGTTCTGCACCAGAAAACTCTGCCATTCTTTGATGCGGGAGTCTTTCACGGCGTTGGGCAGAGGTTTTGAGAATGGCTTGTAACTATCGAGAAGATTGACATATTCAAAAGAATGTTTCCAGGTTCCGGCAATCGGCATCCCTTTTACTACAGGAGTAGGGATGGCTTCTTGCATTACCCTCGTGTACATCTATTCACTCTCCTGCGCGATCCTGTCAACGCCCACCACAAAATCGGGCTTTTCAATGTTGAGTATACGCACTCCCTGCGCGGTTTTGCCCATAACCCGAACAGAGGAAACCGTGATCTTGATGGACTTGCCCTGGGTTGTTATGCACATGATCTCGTCGTTTTCAAGCACGTTTACGCATCCCACCAACTCGCCGGTTTTCTCGGCGACCGTGTAGATCTTCTGTCCGCCGGTTCCCCGTCCGTGCGGTGAAAATTCATCGAATCCGATGCGCTTTCCGTACCCGTATTCGGAAAGGAGCAGCATGGTTTCATCTCCGCCCACCTTGAGTACGCCGGCAAGCTCGTCGTCATCGTCAAGTTTCATGCCAATGACGCCCCGCGACGCCCGCCCCATGGCCCGCATCTGTCGCTCGTGGGTGCGAAGCGCCTGCCCCTTGCGGGAGATCAGCACCACCTCATCTGAACCGCCGGTGAGCAGAGCGCTCACGAGCTTGTCGTTCTCGTCAAGGTTGATGGCGCGGATGCCCTTGGTTCTGGCGTTGAAAAAATCGCTCGTCCTCACCTTCTTGACAACGCCGCGCGCGGTTCCCATAAAAAGGAACTGATCTTTGGAAAACTCCTTGAGCGAAACGGTGGCGGTGACATCTTCGTTGGGAGACACCATCAGAAGGCTCTTGATGTGAGAGCCTTTCGAGGTGCGGGAACCTTCGGGCAGTTCATGCACTTTGAGACAGTACGCCTTGCCGTTATTGGTGATGAACATGACGTATTCGTGAGTCGAGGCGACAAATATCTGTTTTACAAAGTCGTCTTCCGCGAGTTTGGCACTGATCATGCCCTTGCCGCCGCGCCCCTGATTGCGGTATGCGGTCACCGGCACCCGTTTGATGTATCCAAGGTTTGAGATAAGCACCATCATATCTTCTTTCATAATAAGGTCTTCAATGTCAATGCTCTCGATCTCGCCTTCAACGATTTCCGTACGCCGGGCGTCTCCGAACCGTTCGGCAATACTACGCGTCTCCTCTTTTATAACGGAAAACAGCTTTCGCTTGTCAGCCAACAGGGACTTGAAATAGACGATCTGCGCCTTCACCTCGGACAACTCCGCTTGCAGTTTCTCGATTTCAAGACCGGTGAGCCTTCCAAGCCGCATCTCTACGATTGCGTGGCTTTGGGCTTCGGACAAGTTGAACGAGGTTTCAAGGGTGTTTCTGGCGGCGTTTATATCCCGCGACGCCCTTATGACCTTTACAACCTCGTCTATGTTCGCCAACGCAATGACCAAGCCTTCCAAAATGTGCGCCCGCTCCTCAGCTTTGCGGAGGTCATGCCGGGTCCGGCGGGTGACCACCTCCACACGGTGATCTACAAAACACGCGATAAGCTCTTTAAGCGTCAGGGTTCGGGGCTTGCCGTTCACCAGCGCCAGATTTATGATGCCGAAGGTGGATTGCAACGCCGTTTTCGAAAAAAGCTGGTTCAGCACAATTTTCGCCATGGCGTCTTTTTTGAGGTCAATGACAATACGCATGCCGTCGCGGTCGGATTCATCATTGGCGTTGGCTATGCCGTCGATTTCCTTCTCCCGCATCAGAACACCGATGCGCTCCATGAGCGCGGTCTTGTTCACGCCATAGGGAATCTCATTAAAGACAATGCTTTCTTTGCCGGTCTTGTTCGTCTCAATGACGAACTTGCCCCGCACCAACATTTTGCCCTTGCTGGTTTTGTACGCCTCCCGAATGCCCCCGCGCCCAAAAATAATGCCGCCTGTGGGAAAATCGGGTCCGGTTATGAAATGCATCAACTCGTCTATTGAAATATCGTTATTGTCAATGTACACGCAGATCGCGTCGCACACCTCGCGGAGGTTGTGAGGCGCCAGGTTCGTCGCCCTGCCCACCGCGATGCCGCTGGAGCCGTTCACCAGAAGGTTTGGCACGGCGGCGGGCAGCGCCACCGGCTCTTTCAACGATTCATCGTAGTTGGGCGCAAAATCCACAGTTTCCTTGCCCAAATCAAGAAGCATTTCGTCGCCCAAACGGGAGAGCTTCGCCTCGGTGTAACGGGACGCCGCCGGCGGATCCCCGTCGATTGAGCCGAAGTTCCCCTGCCCTTGCACCAGCGGGTACCGAAGGGAAAAATCCTGCGCCATACGCGCAAGCGCGTCGTACAGGGACATATCCCCGTGCGGGTGGTACTTGCCCATGGCGTCACCGGTGATGCGCGCGCTTTTTTTGGTTGCGGCGTTGGGACGCAAGCCAAGCTCGTCCATGGAATAGAGAAGTCTGCGATGCACGGGCTTTAGTCCGTCCCTCACATCTGGAAGCGCCCGCGCCACAATAACAGACATGGCGTAATTCAAATATGCGGTTTTAACTTCATCTTCTATCGCAACTGGAATGATTTTTCCTTTTTTTTCGCCAGTTGTATTCGCCTCGCCATTCGCGCCGTAAGGGGGTTCGATATCTGCCACAGTATTTCCTTATTTTAGAGATTGAACCGGTTTCACATCCTGTTTTGAAGCCAGTCATTTTATGTCTTTTCCAGTATAGTACAAAAAACGATTTTTGTCAAAGGCACGCGCCATAAGCGCCACGCCAAGCCGAATCCTGATCACGGTAACTTCATCGCCGGATTATGCATGATGTTCCTGTCCATGAAAAACCGGAAAGGCGCGGCGGCCTTTTTGCAGGAGCGAATGATCTGAATTGCGCTTGTTTTTTTTCATCTATTATAGTATCATCATTATATGATGCATAGATTTTTCCAGGCCTGTTCAGGCGTTTTTGTCCTTGCCGGCGTGGTGTTTTTATTCACGTCCTGCGAATCTTCCCCACCCAGACAGAATCCCAATATGATAGCGGACATCGATCCCATTGAAATCGGAGCGGTTACAGTGCAATTCGATAAATTCCTCTCTTCCTCTATAGAAACGAAAGAGGCTAAGGTGTTTTTCGATCCCCGCGTCAACGCCGTGTATTTGATGTTCAAATATCAAACGCTGAATTATTTGCAATACTGGGACAAACCTAACCGCGCCGCTTTTATCGCGGCGTTTGAGCGCTACAAAAGCGATTATGACGCGAAGGCGTTGCTCACCAAAGATTCAAAATCACGAGGGATTTACGGGAACCTGCAAGGCATGACGGTATGGAGTGCTCTGGTCAGTTCTTTTTCCGAAAGATCGACCGCCTACCCCAAGATATACATCGGTTACTCGTTCAAAAAAAATTCGTCAGAACAGATCGCTCCGTATTTTTCCACGCTCCAGCTTGAAGC